>JADLCW010000241.1 GCA_020847015.1 Thermomicrobiales bacterium
CGGGTCACGATCCATGGATCGACGCCGTCGGAGAGCAATCGCAGCGAACTGGCCAGCAAGTCGTAGGCCGCTTCGTGCTCCTGGCGATCTTCGGTCAGCCGGTTGAGCAATTCGGCCAGATGCGAGGCGTGGCCGTACGCTTCCAGATTCGTTCGCAGCCCCTCATGCGCGTCGATGGTGGCGGCGTCGCTGACGACATCCAGTTCGCGCCCTTTGGCCAGCAACAGCCGACAGCGGCCGAAATATTCCAAGTGCGGCCCAAGCCGACTCAGCGGTTTGCGGGCGCCTTTGGCGATGATCCGAAACTTGCCGCGCTGAGGGGTGAAAATCGTGTAGATGCGGTCGGCTTCGCCGAGATCGAGCCGCCGCAAGACGATCGCTTCGGTTCGGTACAGGCGCTCGTTGAGCGGAACGGGTGGGGCGGGCACTGATGGGCGACTCCTGTGGTGGCGGCGCGGCTGAATGAGCGATTATGTCTATGTATTCTACCTCTCCCCCGGTGAGTCTGCGGCGCCGTCGCCCCTCCCGGCGAGCCGCGAAATTGACCCGCTATAGGGTCGGTGGTACGTTTGGCGCCATGAGCGCCGAGGTTTCGTTTGCGGCCGCCTTCGTTGCTGGGCTTTTGTCCATCGCATCGCCATGCGTGCTGCCTTTGCTTCCAATTTACCTCGCCCATTTGGCCGGCGTCAGCGCCGGCCAAGACGCGCTGTCCACCCGGCGGCGGGTGCTCGTCAACGCCGTCGCCTACGTGCTGGGGTTTTCGCTCGTATTCGTGCTGCTGGGCGTCGCTCTGGGGGCGGCTGGCGTGCTGGTCGAAACGGGCGAGTTGGTCGCTGGCAATCGATTCTGGCTGGTTCGCATTGGCGGGGCGCTGGTGCTGCTGCTGGGGTTGCATCAGTTGGGGATCATCCGCTTGCCGATGCTGGATCGCGAGCGGCGGCTCTCCACCGATCGACTGCCGGCGGGCCAGGTGTCGTCCTCGTTCGTCATCGGGATGACCTTCGGGGCCGGGTGGTCACCCTGCGTCGGTCCGATCCTCGGCGCCATCCTGACGATGGCTGCCGGCCAAGGCAGTATCGAGCGGGCGGCGGCGCTGCTGGCCGTCTACTCGGCCGGTTTGGCCACGCCGTTTCTGTTGGCCGCCGTCGCCTATGGGCGCTCGACGCGGGTCATCTCCCGCCTCAATGCTCGCCTCGGCATGTTGACGACGGTGAGCGGCGGTCTGATGGTTGCGGTGGGCGCGATGATGATTCTGGGCATGTACCAGCAGTTCTTCGCGCGCCTCGTCGCAATTTCGCCGTGGATTCCTTGGGAGCCGAAGCTGTGAACCCGACATCACCGTTCCTCGAAGCGAGCCGCTGATGGCGCAGATCTCGCTGGAGCGCCAGGTTTCGAAGCGCTCGCCTTTGGAAGCCGGGATCGATCGCGTTTGGCGCTTCTTCTGCTCGGTGCGGGCGGCCGTCGTCGAAATCGTGATTTTGGCGGTCCTCGTGTTGATCGGGACGTTGCGCGGCAGTTCCGTGCCGCGCGGGATTGCCGACCACGTGCCGGGCACGGGCGGGTTGGTGGACCGCTGGTACGCCTGGGATGCGTTTCACTCTCTCCCGTTCATGGGGATGCTGACGCTGCTTGCGGTGGCGATCGCCATTTGCACGGTCAATCGGGCGCCCGGCATCTGGTCGTCGATCGTCAATCCCACAGTGACGACGACGCACGGATTCCTGAGCAATGCCGACCTCTCGGCTCGGATGGCGGCGAGCGACGACCGCGATGCGTTCGCGGCGCGACTGCAAGAGGCGCTTCGCCGGCGACGCCACCGCGTGCTGAGCGCGGAGCGCAACGGCGAGATTCACGTGTATGCCGACCGCTATCGGTGGGGCAAACTGGGTACGTTCCCTTTCCATCTGGCGTTGATCCTGGTGCTGGTGGGCGGCGTTGTTGGGGCGCGCTGGGGCTTCCGCGATGATGAATTCATCGTGCCAGAGGGTGTCACCCGCGAAGTCGGCCACGGCACGGGCGTCAGCGTGCGGGTCGACCGCTTCAGCGAGACCTATCTCGAAATGGGGGCGCCGAAGGAATACCGCAGCGACCTGACGTTGCTCAAGGATGGGAATGAAGTAAAACAAGGGTCCATCACTGTCAACAATCCGATGACCTATCATGATATGGTCGTGTATCAATCCGGATTCGGGCAGGCGGTGCGCATCCAGGTTGCCGACAAGAGCGGCAATCTACTGATGGATGACATGATCCCGCTCGGTCCCTTCCAGGCCAAGAACAACCCGGATGCCCCCGCGGGAGTGCTCGACATTCCGCCAGCCGGCGTGCGCCTGACCGCGATCGCCCCAGATACGAACCCGGCCAACCGTCCCGATCTGGACGACCTGAACCTGCGCAGCGGCCAGATGTACCTCCAGCTTCGGCCGCTCACAGCAAATGCCGCGCTTTCGGGCACGGTTGAATCGGTCGTCAACCAGGGTCAGACGACGCGGCTCGGCGATCTCGATGTCACCTTCGTCCGCGAGAAGCGGTTCACGGTGTTGCAGATCGCGCGCAACCCGGCCGTACCCATTTTCATTGCTTCGGCTTTGCTGCTGGTCGGCGGATTGGCCTGCACCTTTTACTTTCCCCACCGGCGGGTGCGCGGCATCGTCAGCGCCGCGGCCGGCGGGGGGGCCATGGTGACCCTTGCTCCCCTTGCCCGCCGCGACTGGAGCGGGCAGCGCGCCTTCGAAACGCTCCTGGACGGGTTGGAGCGCGATCTGGGTCTGCCGATCGAACGCGTGCGCCGCGAGCATCCGCCGCCGGATCGGGCTGCGGCCACCCGCCAGGAGCCGGCCACGACCTGATCGCGATTTCGCCCGAACCCCACCGTATACCGGCCGCGGCCGGGAAGGGAACGATGCATGGAAGCCCTGATCCGTCTCTCGTTCTACAGCTTCGCCGCTGCCTCGCTGGCGCTCACGCTGTCGGCGATTTTTTACATCCTGTATGCGCTCGGGCGGGTTCGGGTGCGCCAGACGGCGCTGACGACCGGAACTGGAACGACGGTGATCGGGGCCACGGCGACGCGCGAACCGGCCTCGTCCGGCATGGGCGGATTGGCGACGACGCTGGGCTGGATCGGGGTCGTATTCCAGGGGGCCGCCATCGTGACGCGCTCCATCGCGGCCGGTCGTTTGCCCCTGTCGAACATGTACGAGTTCTCGACGACGTTCATTTTTCTCGCCGCGCTCGTCTATCTGATCTTCGAGCGGTGGTACGGGGTCAAGCAAGCCGGCGCGGTGGTCATGCCGCTGGCCGTCGCCATGGCCCTCTACGTCTGGTCGCTGCCGGTCAGCATGCGCGAGGTGGATCCGCTCATCCCGGCGCTGCAAAACCTGCCGCTGATGACCGTGCACGTTTCGCTGGCGATCCTCTCCTACGCCGCATTCACGGTGTCGTTCGCCGCGGCGGTGCTGTTCCTGATCGCCGAAGGGCGTCGCATCTCCTGGTTGCCTAGCCCTGCGCTGCTCGACGATCTGTCATACCGCGCGGTGACGATCGGCTTCCCGGCGATCACGCTCGTGCTTATCCTCGGCTCGGTGTGGGCGTACCGCGCCTGGGGCACGTATTGGCAGTGGGACCCGAAGGAAACAGCGACCCTGTTCACCTGGCTCGTCTATGGCGTCTACCTGCACACTCGGTCGCTGCGGGCGTGGCGCGGGCGCCGCAGCGCCTACATCCTGTTGCTGGGATTCGCCGCGGTCATGTTCACCTACTTCGGCAACTACATCTTCGGCGGTCTGCACGCTTATGGCGGCGTCTGACATGAGCGCGGACTCGCCCGCTGCGAGCGGGCCGCTACAGCCGGCCGATGCCGTAGCCGAGGCGTCCCCGGAGCCCGGGAACCGACTGCGCCAGGGTGTGGTCGGTGTGGCGATCGCGTTGGTCATCGTGGCGGCAGCGTGGTTCGTCGGCGGGCGGGCCGGCTGGGACACGATCGGCCGCGGTGGCGTCAACATGACGCTGCTGCCCAAGGTTGGCGATGTCGCCCCGGATTTTCAGACGACCGATGTGTTTGGCAACCCGGTGAAACTCTCTGATTTCGCTGGCCGACCGGTTTGGCTGATGTTCTGGGGATCCTGGTGCCCGCCGTGCCGCGCCGAATTCCCCGATATTCAGTCCGCCTACTCCCAACTGGAGCCGGAAGGTCTGGTGATGCTTGGCGTTAGCCTGCGCGAATCGACGCTGGATGCCGCCGCCTACGCCGGGCAGAACCACGCCACCTTCCTGGTGCTAAGCGACCCCGACGAGTCAGATACAGGGGCGGTCTACCCGATTGTCAACTTTCCAACCCATATCTTCATTGACAAGGATGGGGTGATTCGTTCGATCATGCTGGAGGATATGGACACCGCGCAGGCGCTGTCCGAGGCGCGAAAGATTCTGGATCCGGCGCCAAACCCGGCATAGGGATTGGCTATTCCGGGAAGCAACGTCACGATCGCATGCCCGGAAAGAACGGATGGAGCGCGCGGCTCGATTCGTTCTTTCCGGGCATGCGCGTTCCGCGGAACCTACGGGCAGATGATGGCCGGGCAGGGACCATCAGGCTTGGTGCAGATGCCGCAGCCAGTATTGCAGCAGACTTCGCCGGGCGGACAGATCACGCCGTCGCATGGGACCCCATCGTAGGGAGTCGGCGCAGAGTCGATGCAAACCTGCTGGGTGCAGAGTCCGTCGGTCGGAGCGCAGATGCTGCAGCTCTCGTTGCAGCAGTATTCGCCGGCTCCGCACACGTTCGAGCCGCATTGCTCCCCGCCGCAATACTGCTCGGTGCACGAGCCGCCGAGCGGGACGCAGATGCCGCAACTCTCGTTGCAACAATACTCGTCCATCATGCAGACATTGCCGCCGCACGGCTCGCCCGCGCAGTCGAGCGTTTCACAATCGATGTCCGGTCCCACGCAGCGGCCGCCGCACTGTGGGCAGCAAACACTGCCTGCCACGCACGTGATCGCCGCGCACGGATTCGTCTCCTCCGCTGGCACGCAGATGCCCATGCAGTCGCGCCCGCCCCGCTCCGGGTCGCAACTGTCGCCGCGCAGATCGACGCAGGCGTAGCCGTCCGGGCACGGGAGTCCGGCGAATCCGCCGCAAAAGGTGCGGCTCACTGTGATTCCGGTCGGTGTCTCTTGCGCGGAAACCCGACGCCCGGCGAACAGCGCGACCGCCCCAGCCGCCCATGTCGCCACCAACCGGCGACGGCTCGTTCCGCGCGCCAGCGAGCGCGTCCAGCGATCGAACGTTCGGTCATCCATTGGCTGTTTCTCCTCTCAAGGCCAATCTCTTGCAACGATCCCGGCGCACTGCCGCAGTCGCTTCAAGAACGCCCCCGAGCTTGAAGTGGTTCCTCGGATCTTTGGAGTGGCGAGCGCGGATTTCCTGCTGGATCGTCTGCGCGGAACTCGCACGTTCTACACGCCAATCCGGGCAGCGCCTCCTTGCGCTCCGCGCGCCGCACTCCAGTACAGCGGAAATTCGGCAACAACCGGGCCTGCGATGGGGCAGTGGTATACTTGCCGCGCTTTTTCTGCCAGCGCCCCACCCGCGCTTGGCCTTCGCGTCAGAATCCATCCGGAGTGGGTCCCCTGGGAGCATGGCGAACCTGGCTGCGGCCGGGCATGTCGGTCAAACGGTGGGCGGCGCTGATCTTGCTGGGGTCAGTGCTGACAGGCGTCGCCATGGCCATGGCTTTGGTGTACGCCTACCGCTACATCGCCTTCCCGCCGGCATTCTCCGGGATGGTGCAGATCGTCACCCTGCAATTCTTGCCGCGCGAGGTGCGGTTCGTCGTGGTTCTTACGCTCGGTCTGGCGATGACCGCGTACGGCGTTTCGCGCATGAGCCGCTCGTTGCTCAGTCCGTTTCTCGCCCGCACCGATCCGGGCAAGGATCTGGCGGAAATCGTGGCCGAGCATCGATTCGGACCGCGCACGCCCGACATCAATGTGGTCGCTCTCGGCGGCGGCACGGGGCTGTCGTCACTGCTGCGTGGTCTCAAGCAGCACGACATCGGCATCACCGCCATCGTCACGGTTGCCGATGACGGCGGCAGCACCGGTCGTATCCGCACGGAGTTCGACATTCCGGCCCCCGGAGATATCCGTAACTGCCTGGCCGCGCTGGCCGACGACGAGTCGCTGGTGTCGCGTCTGTTCCAATATCGATTCGACCAGCCGAGTTCACAGTTGTCCGGTCATTCCTTCGGCAATCTGTTCATCACCGCGCTCACGCAGGTGACCGGCAGCTTCGAGCGAGCGGTCATCGAGAGCGCCAGCGTGCTCAATATCCGCGGTCGGGTGCTCCCTTCCACGCTGGCCAACGTGGCGCTCAACACTGAGTTGATTGACGGCACGGTGCTGCGGGGAGAGTCCAGTTTGGCGCGCAAGAACGCCCCGATCAAACAGGTCTATTTGGAGCCGGAGCGTGCGGCGGTCTACGAACCTGCCTTTGGAGCCATCCTTAACGCCGATCTCGTCGTGCTCGGTCCTGGCAGTCTCTATACCAGCGTGTTGCCCAATCTGCTCGTCGAAGGCATTACTCAGGCGCTGCGCTGGACGCCGGGGCGCGTTGTGTACGTGTGCAACGTAGCCACCCAGCCGGGTGAAACCGACGATTTCACCGTCGCCGATCACGTCCGAGTGGTCGTCGACCAGCTTGGACCGAATGTCGTCGATGTCGTGCTTGTCAATAGCAACCCGGCGTCCGCGGCAGCCATCGGTCCCACCGAACCGATCGATCCGGTGCTGCCGAACGGGTGGGACATGCCGGGGGCTGGGTTCGTCGTCGTCGAGCGCGATGTCGTCAACGATCGCAACCCGCTGCGGCACGACCCGGAAAAACTTTCGCTCGCGCTGCTGGATATTGCCCGGTGGGAGTCGACCCGTGATGGAGAACTGGACGGTTCGCTGGCGTCCCCGCCGAAGCTTCCATCCCGCACGGCGATGGCTGCCCACCGCTAGCATTCGCACGCTCATGTTCGGGAGGTATTCGTGGTTTATCGCGTTGGCATCAATGGATTCGGCCGCATCGGCCGGCAGGTGTACAAGGCTATTGTCGAGGGCGGGTTCGACGATCTGTACGAGGTTGTCGCCGTCAACGACACGATGGACGCCAAATCGCTTGCCCACCTGCTCAAGTACGACTCCACCTACGGCCCCTTCGACGCCGAGATAACGGTGACCGGAAGAACGCTCAAGGTCAACGGGCGCGAGATCAAAGTCCTCTCCGAGCGCAAGCCCGGCGAATTGCCCTGGGATGATCTCGATGTCGATCTCGTCATCGAATCAACCGGTCGGTTCACTAACGCAGGCGATGCCGAAGACCACATCGATGCCGGAGCCTCAAAGGTGATCATTACCGCCCCGGCCAAAGATGAGGACATCACCATCGTGCTCGGAGTCAACGAGCGCGCGTACGACCCCGAAGAGCACGACATCATCTCCAATGCCTCGTGCACCACCAACTGTCTGGCTCCAGTGGCCAAGGTGATGATGGAGTCGTTCGGCGTCAAGCATGGTCTGATGACGACCGTGCATTCCTATACCAACGATCAGGTCGTGCTGGACGGGGCGCACAAGGATCTGCGTCGCGCCCGCGCCGCCGGGCAAAACATCATCCCGACCACCACCGGCGCCGCCAAGGCGCTCGCGTCGGTGATTCCCGAATTGAAGGGCAAATTCGACGGCTTCTCGCTGCGGGTGCCGACCGCGACGGTTTCGCTGATCGACTTCGTGGTCGAAACAGAGGCGCCGGTGACGGTTCGCAAGGTCAACGATGCGTTCAAGAAGGCTGCTGAGAGCGAGGAGATGGCCGGGATTCTCGGCTTCACCAACGAGCCGCTGGTATCCAGCGATTTTCGGCACGATCCGCGCTCGGCCATTGTCGACGGGCTGTCGACCATGGTGATCGGCGACACAATGGTGAAGGTGGTCGCCTGGTATGACAACGAGTGGGGCTATTCCTGCCGCGTGGCCGAACTGGCCGCACTGGTTTGCGAGCATGGGTTCCCTGAAGTCAGCACGGACGATGAGGACGACGACGACGAAGACGAGTAGCCCGTCGATCCGGGGGTAAGAAGGGACTCAACGATGCACAAACGCTCCGTGCGCGCCGCCGATGTCGACGGCCGGCGGGCGCTTGTCCGGGTGGATTTCAACGTGCCCATCGTCGGCGGCGCGGTCGCTGATGATACGCGCATCCGGGCGGCGTTGCCGACCATCCAATTATTGCGCCGGCGCGGCGCCCGCGTAATTCTGATGAGCCATCTCGGGCGTCCCAAGAGCGGCCCCGATCCGCGGCTATCGCTGGCGCCGGTGGCGCGCCGCCTCTCAGAGTTGCTCGGCGAGCCGGTGACGCTGGCGCCGGGTGTCGTTGGGCCTGAGGTGGAAGTCGCGGCGGCGGCGCTGCCTCCCCGAGGCGTGCTGCTGCTGGAGAATGTGCGCTTCGAGGCGGGGGAGGAGCGCGACGACCCGGCATTCGCCGACCATCTGGCCCGCTTCGGAGATCTGTACGTGGATGATGCGTTTGGCTCGGCTCACCGCGCCCACGCGTCCACGCACGCCGTCGCCCGGCGCCTGCCTGCCTACGCTGGGTTGCTGCTGGAGCGCGAGATGAGCGCGCTGGATCGTTTGCAACAAGATCCGACGCGGCCATTCGCGGCGATTCTGGGAGGAGCCAAAGTCTCGGATAAATTGCCAATCCTGGAGCGGCTGGTCGACCGGGTTGATGTCTTGCTGCTGGGCGGCGGCATGGCCAATACCTTCCTGCTCGCCGAGGGGTGCGAGATTGGCCGTTCGCTGGCGGAGCGCGATCTCGCAGATGCGGCGCGCGCCGTTCTGACCCGCGCGTACGCCCGCGGCATCCAGGTGCTGCTCCCGACCGATGTGGTGGTCGCTGAGACGATCGAGGCGCCGCATGGGCGCGTCGTCCACGCTACCGAGATCCCGGAGAATATGGCCGTCTTCGATATCGGTCCGGCGACTATCGGCCGATTCGCGGAAGCGATCCGGGACGCGCGCACGATTTTCTGGAATGGACCGATGGGTGTATTCGAGCGACCGCCATTTGCGGCCGGGACGCTTGGCGTAGCCGTCGCCGTCGCGGAATCAGCCGCGTTTTCGCTGATCGGCGGCGGCGATTCGATAGCTGCCGTAGCGGCGGCTGGCGTGACCGATTGCATCGACCATATCTCCACCGGCGGCGGAGCCGCGCTGGAATATCTGGAGGGACGTGAACTGCCGGGCGTGGCGGTATTGCCGGACGCTTGAGATTGCCTGTCCAGTTGGTTGTTGGCCGTTTGATGCGGTGCTAGCATTCGGCATTGGCCGCGACGGGCGGCGACGACGAACACCGGGAGGATCCGGCCGCGTGCAGCTAGCGCTCAATATCGCAATGATCATAGTTTCGGTCGTGCTGATCCTGGTGATCCTGCTGCAAACGAAGGGGTCCGCATTCAGCGGCGCCTTCGGCGGCGACACTGGGTCGATCAACCGAACGCGGCGGGGCGTGGAGAAGACGTTGTTCCAGTTCACGATCGGGGCATCTGTCGTGTTCGTCGTCTTGTCGATCGTCAGTGGGCTCGTCGCTTAGGACGTTCGGCCCCGTGCGTCGTGTTGCGGCCCGGCCGGTGCGCTGACTATACTCGGCACCATTCCACGGGCCGACACCAAGTCGCACATCGCTCCGGGATCGAACGTCGAGAGGAGATCATTCATGGCCGGATTGGGTTGGCAAGAATTGGTCATCGTCCTGGTGATCGTGATGATCATCTTCGGGGCGGGCAAGCTGCCGGAAGTGGCGCGGTCGCTGGGACAGGGCGTCAAGGAATTCAAGAACGAAGCGAACCAGCCGCTTGAGGATGGTGCGACGGCCACGACCGCCTCCGCCACGGCCAGCGCCAACGGCAAAGAGGAGACGGTCGCTGCCGCGAGCGGCCCTGCCGAGGCGCGCCAGATGCACGCCGACGAGGTCTAGCGTCTCATCACCGGCGTCCGACACCACAGGGGATGAGTGCGACCGAGCGGGGCGAATCGGCCTCGCTCGTGTCGTGTGACTCAAGTTCTTCCGTGGCGTCCCCGCCGCTTTCTCCGCTCACGAAATCGAGGTTTTCATGGCGCAGCACGACGGGACGGCCGCCTCCGGCGACCCGCAGGGCAACGATGCGTTCGACACGCGGCCCATCGCCCACTCGGAGCCGGATTCTTCAATAGAACCGGGTGCCCGCCCGGAAACTGGCCCAGCGGTGGGGCGTGCAGTGCGGGAGATCGTCGAGACCCTGCTGCTCGCCGCGCTCATTTTCTTTGCCGTGCGCCTGGTGGTGCTCAACTTCCGGGTCGATGGCGAGAGCATGATCCCCAACCTGCACAACGAGGAGATGCTGCTGGTCAACCGCAACGCCTACCGTAGTTTCGACCTCGGTCCGCTGAATGGGCTGATTCCTGGCGCCTCGGCCGCAACCAGCCAGCGCTTTTATCCGTTCGATCCACCCGAGCGCGGCGACATCGTCGTGTTCGACCCGCCGACCAACTCCAACAAGCCGTACATCAAGCGTGTCATCGGGCTGCCGGGCGAGCAGATCACATTCCAGGGCGGGTCGGTGTACGTCAACGGCGAGCGGCTGGACGAACCGTACATTGATGAGGAAACTACCTGTGACCGGCGCGAGCAGTGTGATGTGACCGTACCGGCGGGCGACATCTTCGTGCTCGGCGACAACCGCGGCAACTCCTCTGATTCGCGGGTGTTTGGTTCGGTGCCGGTCGAGCGGGTGATTGGCAAGGCATGGGTCACCTACTGGCCGCCCTCCGATGCCGGATTCGTGCCCCATTACACCTATCCGGATATTCCGAAGAACGCGAATCCGCCCCAGCCGGCGCCAGCTGATGCGGCTGCCCCAGCCAATGCGGCGGCGCCGATCTCCCAGCCGGCGCCGTTCGGGCTGGCCGGAACCAGCACCGACAATCCGAATGATGCTGGCACGGCGCCGACGACCAAGGCGAAGAAGCATCCGCACCACTTGAACGGATCCCGGAAGACCAAGAAAAACGCCGAAGCACAACCCGCGTCGGGGGTCATCGCTACCCCCGGCAGCTAACCGGTCGCCACGCAGTGGTTCCCCTTCCGGGTCCGGTGTAAACTTAGGCCGTGGCGGCAATGCCGTCCCAGCCGGCGCACTGCCCTAGCCGATCAGCCTTCCCGCACCTCCCGGCCTCCGGCTGACCGCGTCCCAGCCGCAAGGGGTCTTGCTCATGATCGAGACCGTCGTCGAAAGCATTCGTGTCAGCCTCGTCACCCAGCACCGGGTGGTGATTCTCAAAGAGGTCGAGGGCGAGCGCCACCTCCCAATCTGGATTGGGGCCTACGAAGCCGAAGCCATCGCCATGGAATTGCAGGGGGTCACCGCGGCCCGCCCGCTTCCCTACGATCTGATGCGCGCGATCGTGGTCGATATGGGCGGTACGGTCGATCGCATCGTCGTGACGGACCTCTCCCAAGATGTCTTCTACGCGCGCATCATTATCCAGATTGGCGAGCGTACCGTGGAAATCGACTCGCGACCCAGTGACGCCATCGCATTGGCGGTGCGGTCGCGCGTGCCAATCCTCGTGGACGAGGCGGTGATGGAGCGCGCCGGTGTCACGCTGGGCGTCGACGACGATCAGGACGAAGAGCCGGGCGAGGGGACCGAAGCCACGGAGGCCGAGAAGGCCGAGGACGAGCGCCTGTCGGTCTTTCGTGAATTCATCAACACGCTCGATCTCGATGATTTCGACCGCAAGAAAGGAAACTGAAGCCCGACCGCGGGTCAGCCATGGACACGGAGAAGCAAATTAAACGGATCGTTCTCGACCGCATGGAGCGCTGCTCCGTGTGCCACAATGACTTTGGCGACGATGACATCCAGGTAGTTTCCCGACGCGATGACATGTGGATGATGGTGGTCACCTGCGCCGAGTGCCACGGGCGCAATTTCGTGGCGGCCGTGCTCGGCGACGGCGATCCCAACCAGGCTCAGCTCGCGCTGCGCCGCCTGTCCGAAGACACGCGAGAGGAACCCGCCAAGGCTGATTGGGAAGAGGAAATCCCGGAGCCGGGGCCACCTGTGACGCTCGACGACGTCATCGAGATGCACGAATTGCTCAAAGAGTTCGACGGTGATTTCCAGCGGCGCTTTCGGCGGGACTGACGCCCCCGGGGAGCCAGGATTTTGCTCGTAGCGATGGCGCCGACGCCGGCTCGGCGCCCATGACCGAGTCGCGTTGACGCCCATTTCGGCCAAATCTATACTCGCCGGCGGGAATCGGCCGGTTCCGGCGCATGCGTTGCGCTCGGGCAGGCGCCAGAGAGGATCGTCGTGGGGGAAGCGGCTCCGCCGGCGGGGATGACCGGCATAGTCCAAAGCGACATCGACCTCGACGTCGTACGTTCGATACTCCAGCGGTTCCAACCGCGGGATCACCAGGAAGCGCAAGAGCTGATTCTCGGCGCTCTGCAAGAAGTCAACGAGCATTTCGGCTATGTGTCGCTGGAAGCGGCCGAGGTGGTGGCCGAGCATCTCGGCACCACGGCCACGCGCGTCTACGCGCTGCTCACCTTCTACGCCGACTTTCGCACCGAGCCGCGCGGCAAGCACTTCATGCTGCTCTGCCACGGCATGTCCTGCTTCGTCGGTGGTTCGCAGCGCCTGGTGCAAGAACTAAAGGACCGTTGGGGCATCGAGGATGGTGAAACGACGGCCGACGGCGAACTCACCGTTCAGGTCGTCAATGGTTGTCTTGGCGTGTGCGATCGTGCCCCCTATTGCGTGCTCGACGGCCACAGCGTCGGCGAATTGACCGTTGAATCGCTCAACGAGACGCTGCAGCGTGTCATCGCCGCCGGCGGCAGTTGGAAGGACGGCCACCACGGCTAGCAACCCGGGAGTCCCGATGGAAAGCAGGCTCAATTCCCGCGCCGATTTCGAGGCATTCCGCGCCCGCGCTCGTGAGCGCTGGAACGACCTGTGGGAAGGCGACCGGATGGTGGCGAGCGTCGGTCTCGACAGCTCAGCCACGCCCAAGGGAGCCGACAAGGTGCTTTCCGCCTGCAAGGCGGTGGCCTACGACACCGGCATGATCGTGCGCGAGGTGAGCGGCAACGGCGCCACATGGATGGAGCCGTGGGTCGAGGTCAAGCGCCCGGGTCAGCCGCCGATCGTTTACGGCCCGATCGACCCGGACGAGGTTCCCGCCCTGTTGGCCGGCAGACTCGAGTCGCGCGCCATTGGCGTACGCGGCGACACCGCGTTCGGGACGATTCCGCCGCTGTCGGAGATCCCCTTCTTCAAGCCTCAGCAGCGCATCGTGCTCCAGAATGCGGGCATCATCGATCCCGGTTCGATCGAAGACGCGATCGGCCGCGGAGCCTACGACGCCTACTTCAAGGTGCTCTTCGAGATGAGCCAGGAGGAGGCCATCGCCGAGGTCACCACGGCGAATGTCCGAGGGCGCGGCGGGGCCGGATTTCCGGCCGGCATCAAGTGGGAGAGCGGTCGCAAGGCAAAGGTGACGCCGAAATTCGTCGTTTGCAACTCCCATGAGGGCGAACCGAACGTCTACAAGGATCGCCGAATTTTGGAGAGCGACCCGCACCGCGTGCTGGAAGGCATTCTCATTGCCTGCATCTCTGTCGGCGCCGAGCGGGGGTACAACTACATCGGTGGCGAGCACCCGGTGGCGATCGCGCGGTTTCGCAAGGCGGTTGCGGACGCTGAGCGCCTGGGTCTGATCGGCCGCAATGTGCTCGGCAGCGGCAAGGATGTGTTCTTCCGGGTCCGCACCGGCGGCGGCGCCTATATCTGCGGCGAGGGCTCGGCGCTGATGTACTCCATCATGGGGGTGCGCGGGATGCCGCGCACCAAGCCGCCCCGTTCGGTGGAAGAAGGCATCTGGCGGCGACCGACCGTCGCTAACAACACCGAAACGATGGCGAATATCCCCAGCATCATCCTTAACGGCGGGGCGTGGTACGCATCCATTGGCACCGAGAAGAGCAAGGGCACCAAACTCATGACGGTGCAGGGGCCGATGCAGACCCCGGGGCTGGTCGAAGTGCCGATGGGCACGACGCTGCGCACGCTGATGGAAGAGTGCTGGGGCGGCATGAAACCCGGTTTCACCTTCAAGGGCATCCAGACCGGGGGCGTTTCGGCCGGGCCGTTGAAGGAAGAACACTTCGACCTGCCAGTCGACTTCGATTCGCTCACTGAATACGGCGGAATGCTTGGGTCTGGCGGTTTTGTCGTGTTCGACTCCACCATCTGCGCGGTGGATTTCGCGCGCTATCTGACCGCTTTCAACCGCGTCGAATCCTGCTCCAAATGCGTGCCCTGTCACCGCGGCAACCCGGCGCTGGTGGAGATCGTCGACCGTATCCGGCTCGGTCGCGGTTCGATGGAAGATCTCGCGTTGATCGAGCGCACGTCCAAGCATGTCATCGAGTTGTCGCTGTGCGGGCTGGGGCAGGTTGCGCCGATGCCGCTGCTCGGAATGATGAAGCAATTCCCGGAGGAGTTCCGCGCTCATATCCTCGATGGCGTCTGCCCGGCCGGCGCTTGTCCGATCGATCGTCGCCCTGCGCGGGCCGCCGCGGCCGACTGACGGCGCCGGCTCGATCCACGGCTATCCGCCCGCGTCGGCTCCCGCCGCCGCGGGCGTTTGCGTCGCCTCCACCAGCGTGCGCGCCCGCCGATCGGGCAGATTGAGCAGCACGACCCCGGAGACGACCGCGCCCGCGCCCGCCAGTTGCCAGTGGTCCAGCCGCTCCCCGAGGAGCGTCGCCGCCAGCGCAACCGACACGACCGGTTCCAGCGTCGCCAGAATGCTCGCCTCGCTCGACGGCAACCGGTTCAGCGCAAACAGATAGAGCGAGGTTGGCAGCAGTGTGGTGACGACGCCCGTGAATAGCGCGACCAGCACGGTTTCGCGCGGCGAGGGCCACGCCCCCGGCGACACGATCGCTTTGACGCCGAACAGCGAAATGGCTCCGATCAGCAGGTAGTAGGCCACGACCGGCCGCGCCCCGAGACGGGTCACCAGCGGTTTGCCGAACAGGGTGTAGCCGGCGTAGGCGATCGCCGCGACCAGCGCGATCGCCAGCCCCGAGGGCGTGCCCGCCAGAGACGATGGGGAATAGAGCCGCATAACCAGGGCGATGCCACCGAAGCACATCCCCAGCGCTGCGACTTTGCGACCAGTCAGCGGTTCGTCCAACCAAAGCGCGGCGCAGATGGTGACGATGGCCGGAGCGATATACAGCATGGTCGTGCCGACCGAGGCGCTGGTTCCGGCAAATCCATAGATCGTGGCGATGTAGAACAGGGTGCACGACCAGAGACCATAGCCGATCAGCAACGGCAGATCGCGCCAGGCGATGCGCAGCGCCGAGCGATCCTCGAGCAACAAGACTGCCCACAGAACGAGCGCTGCCCCGCCAGCTCGCAGGAGCGAGACGGTCACGCCGTCGATGTCGATGCGGTCGAGAATCAGCAGAAACGAGGTGCCCGTGGTCGCCCAGCAGCAGGCGGCGGCCAGCACCGCGAGCACCGCCAGACCGCGCCCGTGCGGGAGCCGTTCACGCACCGCAGTTCCTCATTTCCTGCGCCCATCGGACCGTGCATCCCTACCCTACCCGAGATCGAACTCGATGCCGGCGCCCGACGCTCGTGCGCGATCGTACGCGCGGCGCGCGACGACGACATCCTGCACGGCATTGCCAACCGTCTTGAACAGCGTGATCTCTTCGTCGCTCTGGCGGCGCGGCGCCGTGCCGGCGACGACCATGCCCAGTTCGTACCGGAAGTGGTCGCGGTCGACCAACCCCTGTTCCAGCGGGACGATCAGGTCGCCTGCCTCGGCCAACGCGGCATCGATGGCGTCCAGCGTGACCGACGCCCGTTGCACGAGACCCGCTGGCAACTCCTGCATTTCCGGGGTGTAGGCGCCGATCGCATTGACATGCGTGCCTGGCTGTACGTTCGCATCGTCGAACACCGGTGTGCGCGCCGTGGTCGCGGTGCAGATGATATCTGCTTCGCGCACGGCGGTATTGGCGTCAGAGCTCGTTTCCAAACGGTCGAGCACGTCGGGCCAATCCCGCTGCAGGATGCCGCGAAGCCGCTCCAGCGCCTCGGGAAACACGTCGACGGCGATGATGCGTTCGATCGGGCGCACCGCGCACACGGCGGCAATTTGGGTCGCCCCCTGCGCACCCGCCCCAATCGCCACCAGTGTCCGGCTTTCGGGGCGAGCCAGCAGATCGGTGGCGGCCCCAGAGACGGCACCGGTGCGAAGCGCGGTCAAGTATGTGCCATCCATCACTGCCAACGCCTGCCCGGTTTCGGAGTCGATCAGGCACACCAGCGCGTGGATGACCGGTAATCCCTTCGAGGCATTGTTCTTGAAGACATTGACCAGCTTGACGCCGAGCGCGTCCATGGCTGGCACGAAGGCGGGCATGAAGAGGGCGTCGCCATTGTGCTGCTCGACCGGAATCACGGTTCGCAGCGGGGAGGTCGTGCGACCAGCGGAGAGTTCCGCAAATGCTTGCTTCATGAGGTCGATCGCATCCGGCATGGACACCAGATGCTGCACATCGGATCGGGTCAGCGCCAGCATGGATTCTATCTCCTCAGCAGGGGCAAATCGTTACGGCTGCGCGAGTCTAGCCCTCGCCGACGGTTGCCGCAACGGCGGCGCTGGCCAGCGATCGATGGCGTATGCTGATCCGCAAGGGAACCGCGCGCGTGATGGAGGAGGTCGTGATGGCGCCCGCTCGCCTGCATGAACTGGTGGCAGCGACGACGGCCTATGTCGATCCCCGCCAGATTCCCGACTATGCCGTCACCGGCCTCCAGATCGAAGGATCTCGAGAGGCTGTGCGCCGCATCGCCGTCGGAGTCAGCGCCAATCGCGATCTGTTTCGCGCCGCCGCCGACTGGGACGCCGATGCGGTGCTCGTTCACCACGGGTTGTTCTGGGATAGTGACGATCCGGACCAAGACCCGGCGCGCTCCTACGACGAGCGTCGGGCCGCGTTTCTCCGCGATCGTGGCATGAGCCTGATCGCGTACCACCTTCCGCTCGATGCTCATCCCGAGGTCGGCAACAATCGCCAGATCGCCGACAAACTTGGCCTGGTGGTGGAAACGTTCGATTTCGCTCCGCTTCCTGGAGCTGGTGTTGCCATCGGGCTTGTAGCGCGCGCACGGGAACCGCTGGCGACTGAAGATATGCTGGAGCGGGCGGCACGCGTCTTCGGGCAGGCGCCGACCGTCATCGCTGGCGGGCCGGCGATAATTTCCCGCATGGCGATCGTTTCCGGCGGCGGCGCGAGCGAGATCTACGCGGCCATCGACCGTGGCCTCGACGCCTATTTGACGGGTGAAGGGAGAGAGTGGATTCCCGGTCTCGCTCGCGAGGGCAGCATCAACTTCTTCGCCGTCGGGCATCACGCGAGCGAAGTCGGTGGCGTGCAGGCGCTGGCCCACTGGATGGAGCGTCAGTTCGGCGTCGAGACGCGCTTCTTCCCTCAAGCGAATCCGTTTTGACGCATTCGTCCTGGAGGTCGCACGACCGCTAATTGCGCCTCCGGATGATGGCGCGCGGTTTGACGCTGGCCGACGGGATTGTTACTTTCTTTATTGAACCGCGTCCGCGGACCAGGCGGCGCCGACTGGTTCCATTGCGCCGCCACGCCGGGGGCCAGTCGCCGCGTTTCGCGGGCGACGCCCGGAAGGGAGTCAGATCGACATGCCACGCAGCTCCGCTGCGGATCGGGACGCGCCGCGCGACGATGCGCCAGCCACCCCCACGTTCGACCGCATCTCGGCCCCCGCCGATCTCAAGGCGCTCTCGATTGCCGAATTGACCGATCTCGCGGCTGAGATTCGCGGCGAATTGATTCGCGTCGTAAGCAACAATGGCGGGCACTTGGGAGCCTCGCTCGGTACGGTCGAACTCGCCATCGCGCTCCATTACGTTTTTGCGTCGCCTCGTGACCGGATCGTGTGGGATGTCGGTCATCAGGCCTATGTCCACAAGTTGCTGACCGGGCGCCGCGATCGATTTCCCACGATCCGTCAGGAAGGCGGCCTATCCGGCTTCCTCTCGCGAGACGAGAGCGAGCACGACGCCTTCGGAGCGGGTCACGCCTCCACATCGATTTCGGCTGCGCTCGGCATGGCGGTGGCGTTCCACCGAACTGGCCAAGGGGACCGCCGCGTCGTCGCGGTCATTGGCGACGGGGCGCTCACCGGCGGCATGGCCTTTGAGGCGTTGAACAACGCCGGAATCCTGAATTTGCCCTTCCTGGTCGTGCTCAACGACAACGAAATGTCGATCGCGCCCAATGTCGGAGCCATCTCTCGCTATCTCGACCGCGTCCGAACCGACAGGCGCTACAACCGGGCCAAGGACGAACTCGCGCGCAACATCGGCCGCCTGCCGCAGGGGGATCTGCTGGTCGAACTCGGCAAGCGCTGGAAAGACTCCGTCAAGGAGTTCGTCTATCACGCTCAGATCTGGGAAGAACTCGGATTCACGTACGTCGGTCCGGTCGACGGGCACGACCTGCGCGATCTGATCGATGCGCTGCACCAGGTGCGCAACGTGGAGGGACCGGCGTTTCTTCACGTCGTGACAGCCAAGGGACGCGGTTTCGATGGGGCCGAGCAAGATCGCGAGCGCGTGCATGCGGTCTCGGCTCCGGCTCCGCCCGGCGCCCCGCCCTCGCCGCCCAAGTATCAGGACGTCTTCGCCCGAACATTGATCGATCTGGCGGCGGCCGATCCGCGCGTGGTCGCGATTACGGCGGCAATGCCGACCGGAACCTCGCTGGCGAGGTTCCAGGCGGCCTATCCGGATCGCTTTTTTGATGTGGGCATTGCCGAGCAGCATGCGGTCACGTTTGCCGCCGGGCTCGCCGCCGGGGGTCAGCGCCCGGTTGCGGCGATCTACTCCACGTTCCTGCAACGGGCGTACGACCAGATCGCGCACGATGTCTGTCTCCAGCGATTGCCGGTGGTGTTCGCGCTCGACCGCGCCGGGTTTGCTGGTGACGATGGCCGCACCCATCACGGCATCTACGATCTCTCATACCTCCGCTGTCTCCCCAACATGACGATCGTGGCTCCGAAGGACGAAAACGAACTTCGCCATCTGCTGAAAACGGCGCTGGAGCATGACTCTGGGCCGGTCGCCATCCGCTACCCGCGAGGAGCCGGGGTTGGCGTGGCGATGGATGAACCGCTCCACGCCCTCCCCTATGGCCGAGCCGAGGTGCTGCAGGAGGGCGATGACGTGGCGATCGTGGCGGTCGGGGCGATGGTGCTTCCGGCCGAGCGTGCAGCCGACCGACTGCGCGCGGTTGGGATCTCGACTGCCGTGATTAACGCTCGTTTCGTGAAACCACTCGATGAAGCGACAATCGTCAGGTTCGCGGAGCGTTGCGGAGCGATTGTGACGGTGGAGGAAAACGCCGTCGCCGGAGGATTTGGCGCCGCCGTGCTGGAGTTGCTCGCCGCGCGCGGCCTCGCGATTCCGGTTGCCACGCTCGGCGTGCCGGATCGCGTGTTCGAACACGCGCCGCAAGCCCGGCTGCGGGAAAAGGCGGGCTTGACGCCGGACGGCATCGTCGCGGTTGTCAACGATCTCTTGACCCGACATAGCAAACGGCCGGCGATCGCACTCGCCAACCGGCTCGGGTAGACTCGTGGCGGAATCGATCGGTGCTGGCGGATCTGAGGAGATGAGCCAACGGGGGAGCGCGTGACGGCGACCGGATCCGAGCATGAGGCGGCGCGTGCCGCGACGGCAACTGAAATCCCGGATGCGCCCCCGTGGGAAGGACTTTCAGTGGCGTCGGCGAAGCTCGGCGCGCCGCTCCCACCCGAACACCTGGATCGCCTCCTCCGCTACCGCGATCTGCTCATCGAATGGAATGCCCGATTCAATCTGACCGCGCTTCACCAACCGGACGCGATCGAGCAGCGGCTGATCCTCGACGCCCTGCGCTTGCTCCCAGCTATCGACGTCGTTGTGGCTGATGCCTCAGAGGTTGTCTCCCTCGTTGACGTTGGTTCCGGCGGCGGATTTCCCGGATTGCCGATCGCCATCTGCCGACCGAAGGTCCAGGTCAGGCTGATGGAGGCGACCGGGAAGAAGGTCGGTTTTCTGAACGAGGCGATTCGCGATCTCGGATTGGGCAATGCCCGCGCTGTCCATGGCCGCGCCGAAGATCTCGGCCACGATCTTGACTATCGCGGTCAATTTGATATCGCCACGGCGAGAGCCGTAGCTTCGCTGCCGGCTTTGATTGAACTCACGATGCCGTTGCTGCGGCTCGGCGGGTCGGCATTCTTTCCTAAAGGAACCAATCTGGCAGAAGAATTGCGCGAGTCTGCGGCGGCGTGCCGCGCATTGGGAGCAGTCATCGTCGGTGACGAGGTGCTGCCGGGCGGTGAAACGCGTCTCATCTCGGTGCACAAGCGGGACGCGACGCCGGACCGGTACCCGCGCCGTGCTGGGATCCCGGCCCGGGAGCCGATTGGCGCAGCAGCGCCTGGGCGTACCGGTCGCGACACACACGCTCGACGGCGAGCGGGAACGGACGATCGCCCATGACGAATAACGGAACCCGTATCTTCTATCGCAAGGAGAAATTGCGCGGCGCGTGCTGGGAGTACCAGATCGAAGGCGGCTGGCTGGAAGTGCCGTGCGTCGGCGGCGCGCGCCGCCGGCTGCACCACCGCGTTGATTTATACCGGCCGCGAGAGGTCGAGGTGCGCACGCCGGACGGTGTAGTGCATCTGCATCGGACAGGCGCCGAGCAGTGGTTTTTCCCCGATCGCTGGTTCTCCCTGCTGCGATTCGTCACCGCGGATGATCGGACCGTTGGCTATTACGTCAATTTTTCCCGCCCGCTTGCCGAATTGCGCGCCAATTACTACCGCGATCTGGATCTCGAACTCGATTTGTGGGTCGAACCGGATGGCAGCGCGACGGAACTCGACCGTGACGAGTTCGATGCCGAGCGAGCGCTTCAGCGATTGCCGGACGAGTGGGCCAGCGCCGTCGACGCTGCCTGCGCCGAAGTCGCTCGCGCCGTGGCGGAGTGCGTGGAATTGCACGGCCCCGATATCGAAGTTGGACGCGACGCGAGCAACGGGTTGCCCCCGTTCATCCTCCGCGTCTAGTTCGAGTCACTCCTCCGCGAGGCTGTGCACGTCTGCCTTGTCTACGATTGCCTCTACCCGTGGACCGTGGGCGGCGCCGAGCGCTGGTACCGCGTTCTTGCCGAGCGACTGGTTGCCGATGGGCACGCCGTCACCTATCTCACCCTCCGCCAATGGGACGTGGCGCAGCCGCCGGAGATTCCTGGTGTCGAGATCATTGCAGTAGGGCCGCGGATGGCGCTCTACACGGATCAGCGGCGCCGAATCTGGCCGGCGCTGCGCTTTGGGGCGGGCGTGTTCGCCGCGTTGGCGACGCGCCCTTGCCGCTACGATGTCGTGCACTGCGCCGGATTTCCCTATTTCTCAACACTGGCCGCCGGTGCTCGTCGCTGGCGTGGACGCTCCCGCCTCGTGGGCGACTGGTGGGACATCTGGTCGCGTGATTCTTGGCGCGCCTATCTCGGTCCGGCGCGAGGATGGATCGGTCATGCCGTGCAGCGGCGCTGCATCCGGCTGCGCCACGTCGCGCTGTGCTACTCCGAGCATCATCTTCGCCGCTTGCTGGCCGAGGGCTATCATGATGCCGCGCTCCGCATCGGCGGCATCTATACCGGCCCATCGATAGCTGCGACGCTGGAGTCGCCGGAACCCCTCGTGTTGTTTGTCGGCCGCCATATCCCGGAAAAGCGAGCGCCGGCAGTCGTGGAGGCGCTGGCGATCGTGCGCCGCGAGCGGCCAGAAGTCCGCGCCACGATCGTTGGCGATGGGCCGGATCGGCCGAACGTGGCTGCCGCGATAACCCGCCATGGGTTGCGGGAGGCGGTCACGCTGCCCGGATTCGTCAGCGATGCGGAGCTGAACCGCCTGCTGCGGCGAGCGGCCTGCCTGGTTCTCCCATCATGGCGGGAAGGATTTGGGTTGGTGCTGCTTGACGCCATAGCCCGGGGAACACCGGTTGTTACGGTCGCGGCCCCCGAAAATGCCGCGTCCGAGCTGGTCGTCGCTGGCGTCAACGGCACGATCGCCGCTTCGGCGAGTGCGGAGGATCTAGGCTCCGCAATTCTGTCGGTCATGAGCGCAGGCATGCCGTTGCGAGAGTCAACGGCGCGCTGGTGGGTGGAGCAGGCGCCAAGGTTGTCGGCGGCGGCGGGGTACGCGCAGATATTAACGGCTTATGGCGCAACGACGGTAGAAACGGCCGGCTGACCTGGATACTCAATGGACATATCCCACAAGGCACTACCCACGGCAACGACCTCAACCGCCCGGTTTATTCCCCCTGCCACCAATCACTCTCCGGGCCGAACTTGTGCTGGCGCTGGCGATCTCGCTCAGCAATCAGCCTTTATGCCCGAATGGCTGTCGGGGGTCTACCTGCAAGCACCTGAAGTGTTCTGCGAGCGTGTCCCTGCCGGCCACGGCTATCGTGTCACTTTGCTGACGACGAGCAGTTCTGGCCAGCGTTGCGCGCTCGGACCAGCCGATTGCATCGAGATCGCCCAGCTGCGGTTCGACGACGGTGACTCCGTGCGGGTGATCCGCGCCAATACTCCCGGCAGGGGGACGCCGCGCGCAATCGGCGTCGAGCAAGCATCCTGATGGGTGCGATAGGTCGGACACGGTTGGCGCAGGCGGCGCGGAGGTCGTTTGCGTTCGATTGGGCAAGACTGCGCTGGGCAGCGCGCTTGGGCGGTCCGTATTTGCTGGCGCTCGTGTATCTCACCTGGGGATATGTCCATTACAACCCTGGAACCGCGTTCAGCCTCTCCCCCGATCTCTATCGGCGCTGGGCATTCCCCGCGTTCCGCTACTCCGACATCATCTGGCTCTACCTGCGCGACGATCTGGCAAGTCGCCCGCGTCCCTATATCGATTACCCCCTCGAATACCCGCCCCTCACCGGTCTTGCCTCGTGGCTGCTCGGTTTCGCGCCCGATTTGCCAACCTATTTCACCCTGACCTATCTCGTGCTCGCCACCGCCATCCTCGCAACGATCTGGGCATTGACGAAGTTGCCCGGCGCTAACCCATGGTATTTCGCCGCCGCGCCGGCCATCGCCTTTTACACCGGCCACCAATGGGATCCCCTGGCGATCGGCATCACCGCGTTGTCCCTGGTCGCCGTGACGCGGGAGCGCTACAGACTGGGAGCGCTCGGTTTGGCCGCCGGGATCTCGTTAAAGTTATTCCCGCTCGCATTCCTCGCGGCGCTCTGCGTCGAGCACATCGGTCAGCGGCGCTGGCGATGGTGCTTCGACATCGCGGTCATCGCGACCGCCGCATCGCTCGCGTTCAATCTGCCTGCAGCGCTCGCCAACCGCGACAACTGGCTCTTCTTCTTCCGCTGGAATCGCGACCGCCTCGCCGACTCCGGCATCTGGGTGCTGTGGCGCGAGGCGCCGACGGAGACGCTCACAACAGCGAGCCTGCTGGCGGCGGCAATTGGCGCAACGCTCATCGTCATCTATGCGCTGCGTATGGGAGGCCCCATTCTGCTGCCGCTCGGCGCGACATCACTACTTTGGTGGTTGCTCATCAACAAGACCTTTACGACTCACCTGATGCTCTGGGTGTTGCTGGCGCTGGCGCTGTTGCGTCCCCCGCTTTGGCTCTGGTTAGCGACGGTGGCGGTCGATTTCGTCGGGTTTCAATTCGGCAACTTTCTCAATCTCTACAATGTTCCCGAATATCAGTCCGCCCCGTTGATTCGCAAGGCGGTCGAGAATATCTACGATCCCCTGCAATTGGTTCGCTCGGCCGTGCTGCTGCTCTGCGTCGCCTGGGGGCTGCGCGTAATGTGGCGCCAGCGCGTCGCCGGCGGCGCGTGGCCGTTCCGCCGCGCCGGCAGGCCGATGCGAGATGAATCCTCCGGCTGGATAACGTGGTTGACATTCCCGGTGCTCAACGTGCCGCGCCCGCGAGCAATCGATCGGGATCGGTTGCTGCGCAGCATTGCCGTCTTTGGCTCGTACGTCGCCGCCACGCTGGCGTTCACGTGGCCACTGGCGCGGCGGCTGGGTGACAGCACTCCAGTCGGGTTCGACCCACTGTTGCAGATTTGGCTGAGCCGCTGGGTGCAACACGCGCTCACCACCGACCCGCGGCGCCTCTATGAAGCGAACATTTTCCACCCCTTTCAGCATACGCTGGCCTACACCGATGCGAACGTGCCGGGCGCTCTGCTGGCCTGGCCGATCGATCTCATCGGGCGCAATCCGATCCTGACCAATAATCTGATGATCCTCGCCTCCTTCGTCGTGGCCGCGACCGGGATGTATGCGGTCGTGTCCCACCTGACTCGCCACCGCGCCATCTCCTGGATCACCGGGTTGGCCTATGCGTTTCTCCCCTATCGTGCGATTCATCTATGGCATCTCAATTGGCTGGAGGGCGCCTGGTTGCCGTGGCTCTTCTGGGTTTTCCTGCGGTTGCTCGATTGGCCGACTCGCGCCCGCGGCATCACGCTCGGCGTATTGACCGCCGTTTTGACCCTCACGAGCTTTTACTTCTCCGTTCAGATCGGGCTGCTGCTCGGCGTCGTGCTCGCCGTCGCTCTCGCCGCTCGTGCAATCGACGACGTTCGGCGGACGGCCGCCGCGCTGGCCATCGCCGGTTTCGTCGCCGCCATCTTAATCGTCCCGCTTTCCATTCCATATGTCGCAGTGCGGAACGAGCAGGGACTCGAACGGACTATCGCGGAAACCGAGCAGTACAAGGCGACTGTGTCGTCCTATCTGACTCTGCCGCCCTGGACCGTCCCCAATCCTCTACAGCGGCTCCTCGGCGTGCGCGCTGGCGACAACATCGCATTGACCACGGTCGGGCAGGAGCCGCATGCGGACGGCCACC
>JADLCW010000242.1 GCA_020847015.1 Thermomicrobiales bacterium
ACTTTGAGTCGGGATTTCGGCACGTTCCGCGATCCCGCCGTCGTGCATTGCGGATCGCGAGCTTCCTGCCCGACCGCTGATGCATTTGCCTCCGTGAAGGGAGTCTCGTTGGACGCTGGCAGTAGTCTCTCTGCCATACGAACCGTGCCAACGGGCGTGACCGACGCGCTGGCGATCCCCTCCTGACGGGGCGCCGCCGCCCCGGAACCGCCCGGGGCCACAGCCGCTCGATGGGCGGCGGAAGGCGGTGAACCGATGCAGCAGTCGATTCGCTACTACATTCAGAAGACCGGTGAGCTGCCCGTCGTGCGCACCGTTCCAGTGTCCGTGCCTCATTGCGCGGCGCAGAGCCTTTCCCCGGCGACCTCCGCCGACGGGCCGACCGAACCGCAGACGGCCGCTGAGCGCGGACGTGGCGTGGCCCGCATCCGTGAAGCGATCCGCCGCGGCGTCACGCACTAGCAGATCGGATTGTCGATCCGCCGCCCCCATCCTCCCCCCAAGAGAGGATGGGGGCGGCGTCGTGTGTGGCATGCGTTGTGCCTCGTTTCAGAGGTCGCGTCAGCGGGTCTGCGCCGCGTGACCGCGTAGACGACTGGCAGCCCTGCGAGTCGGAAGCACTGGAGCGCGGTGTGAATACCATCGGAATTGGAGACCGGGTGCTGGCGAACGACGAACCGATCGGCATCGTCGTGGCGCGCATTGGCGTCGGACCGGGTGGATCCGCACCATCGCTGGTGATCCGCCGCGATGACGGCACTCTGGTCGAAGCAGCGGAATCGCTCGTGACGGAACATCGCGATGGCGTCGTGCGCCTGGCGCCGGCTTCCGGGACGCTCGCGGGTGCGCAGGTATCGACGGCCGGGGGCGCCGAAACAGGCGTTCACCATCTGCTGCTGTTGGAGGAAGCGCTCGACCCATCGGTGACGCCTGTTTCACGGGGGGTGGTGCGGTTGGCGCGGCGGGTCGAGACCGTGCCGGTCGAGGAGGTCGTGCAAACCTGGCGCGATGACGTTACGGTGGAACGAGTGCCGGTCGGGCGCCAGATCGAGACGATTCCCGCGCCGCGCACCGAAGGCGACACGCTGATCGTTCCCATTGTCGAGGAGATGCTCGTGGTTGAGCGTCGGCTGGTGCTGCGTGAAGAGGTGCGCGTCACCAAACGCCGGGTGTCTGAGTCGGTGCGGGTGACCGGAGAGGTGCGTCGCCAGCGCCTTGACGTCGAGCACATCGCTCCTGCGTCCGCCGATGCGTGCCCGGAGTGAGGTCCTCGTCGCGCCCTGTGCAATCTGGCGAGCCTTGCGGATAATCGACCCAGCGAATACCGAATCGGCCCCGCGGGTTGGCCGAACCGATCGACCGAACGGCGGAGGGCGGCCGAACGTGGATCCGACGGGACGAAGGACGGTCGGCGACACGGTGCTCGGCATCGTGGAACGCGGCGAATTGGGCGGAGTGCTGTCTGCCGTGCATCGCGGCGGTTTTGGGCCGGTAGCTCGCGTGTTCGATGGGGCGCGATCGCCGCTCGCCGCGCAACTGGAGCGGGCGCACCTGCCGGCGCCGCCCGAGACCGCTGCGGCGTCGAGCGGCGGGATCGTGGTCGTGGTTGTGACGGCTCCCGGTCGGGCGCCGCTCGTCGCCGAGACGCTGTCGCGGGCCGGAGCGACGCAGGTCTATGTGACCGCCCGCAGCGGCGTCCCAGCCTCCTGGGAGTCGTCCGGCGCAGCCACCACCGATCGATCGGCTGAGCCAATCTGACGACGCGCGCTGTCGTGCCGCCACATCATGACGCGAGCGCCGGCCGCAATGGCCGGCGCTCGCTCACCCTGGCATTCGAGCATCTCGTTGCGCCGGCGAATTATGCCGGCGAAGACGGCTGGCTGCCGGGCTGCGTGGTCTGAGCCTGGCTCTCGCCACTCTGAGACTTCGAGACGCCGCCGCTCTCGCCGATCGCTTGCTGGCCGCCGCGCACCGGAATCGAGCGCGGTTTCGCCTCCTCCGCCTTCGGCAACGTAATGGTGAGCACGCCGTCTTTGAATTCGGCCACGGCAGCGTCGGACTTGACTGCGGTCGGCAAATTGATCGTGCGCTCGAACGCGCCGAAGCGCCGCTCGCGCAAAATCCAGCGCCCGTTCTCGCCCTGCTCCTCCGTGCCCCCGCGGCGCTCGCCGCGAATGCGCAAGCGATCTCCGAGAACGGTGATGTCCACGTCATGTGGAGAAACACCGGGCACGGAGGCCTGAACGACATAGGCGTCGGGGGTTTCGCGGATGTCCAGCGCCAGCCCGGAGGTGGCGGGCTGGCCACTCTCGCCGCCGGGTCGAGGACGGGAGACGAAACTCTCTTCGAGTAGGTTGTTCATAGCTTCACGCAGGGTCACGATATCGCTCCAAGGGTCCCAGCGGCTCGAACTCATCGTCAACACCTCCAAGGTTGGATGCTCGACGGTCGGCGCGTGCCGTCCGCGTCCTGCCACGGAGCGTAGCATTGCTGGGCTGCCAGCAGACCAGACGCGCGATCGGCAGCTATCTCCGCGGGCAAGATGCTGCGTTCATGTCGGATGCCGACGCAAGCTCGGCGCCAGGCGATTACTGGCTTGCGGAGCGGCTGGTCGAAGCAGGGTCAGTGGGCGAAATCCACGGCGAATTGCGATTCAGCCAGACGTTCGAACCGTTCCCAATCAAGGTCGACGCCCGGACCTGCTCCCTCGCCGAGTGCGAACTGACCGTCATGGATGGCGAGCGGCTCCGCGATCACATCGTCCATGAAATAGGCGCCGCCCGGGGAGAAGTGGTCGCCGGGTAGATCGATCTCCGGCAAGCCGTTGAAATTCAGATTGAATGCCTTGCCCCAAGCGGAATCGAGCATGCCGCCGATCCAGGTTCGCACGCCAGCTTCATGACAGCGCTTGGCGATGACGATCGCCTCCGCGAAGCCGGAGACGCGCGGCGGCTTGATGTTGACGATCAGCCGCTCGGTTCCGGCGCCCGCCTGCCAGAGCGCGATGGCGACATCGACGTCGCGTAGGGAGTGAATGGATTCATCCAGGCAGATTGGAGTGCGCAGCTCGCGGCTGATTTGCGCGTGGTAGTACACATCGTCGTCATAGAGCGGCTGCTCGATGAGCAACAGATCGAAGGCGTCGAGCGCGCGCAGCCCCTCCCAGGTGGTCAGGTCGTAGGCGGAATTGGCGTCGACTTGCAGCACCACGTCGGGGAAGCGCTCGCGCAGCGCGCGGACCGGCTCCAGATCGAATCCAGGCCAGATTTTCACCTTCAGCCGCTGATAGCCGCGCTCGACCGCGCGCTCGGCCAGCGTCAGCACATCAGCGACCGATTTGCCGCCAATGCTGACCCCGACGGGAAATGTGCGTCGCTCGCCGCCCCAGATTCGCCAGAGCGGCGCGCTCGCTTCCTGCGCCGTGAGATCCCACCAGGCAGCTTCCACGGCCGATTTGGCAAAGACAGCCCCCTTGATCCAGGCGTAGCTCGCGCGTACGCGATCTACATCGGTGAAGGCTCCGTCGCGCGCCTGCGCGCGCGCCAGGGACGGTAGGATGAACTCGCCCAGCGAGGTCAGCACCGCCGGCGCATCGACCTCCGGTTTGTAGGCGGGGGTCGGCAGCGTCGGCGCTTCGCCGACACCGCGGCGACCGTCCGTCGCGTGCAGTACGACAAAGGGGCGATGGAGTTGACTCGCAGTGCCGAATGAGGTGGTGAATGGCGTTCGCAGGTGCAAATCAACGAGAACCACCTCGGCCCGAGCCAGCTTCATGTTTTCGCCCCCTCGTTGCCGGTCGTCCGGCGTGTCAGTACATACCAGTTTTCGCGATTGCCGTCGGAACCGCGGCTGGTGGCGAACCCAGTGATGGTGAAATGTCCCGGATCGGTGCGCGCGATCGTGTCGATGGCTGCCTTGGGCGCGGCCGTCACCGCAAATTCCCGATTCAGCAGTATGCCGAACACGGTGCGCATCTCACGACGCCAGGCAGCGGCGCCGACGGGGTCGTCGTGGGCCAGCGTATCGATATCGGCCGGGATGCGGTAGCGCAGCGCCGGTTCGTCGCTCACCGCAGCGAGATTTTCCGGCGTGACATCAGGCAGTGTGAGCACTGCGGCGAGATCTGGCCCCGGGTAGGCGCCGGCATGAACGGCGCGCAGCCGCTCCGCAACCGCCGGGGAGAGCAAATCCCAGTCCGCGGTCAGCCGATCGGTCGGCACATCGCCGTACAGGGTGCTGTGCAGCGAACCGTACTTATCTACGGTCAAGGTCACGGCGGTGGCCCCCAGTTTCTCCATATTGAGCCGGGCATTTGCGCCGCGCATGGGGTCGAACGTCCATGAAGCGGCGTGATGGCCGCTCGCCACCGCTTCGTACGCCTGGATCGCCTTCAGTAGCCAGCCGAGATCGTGACCGCCGCGCAAGCCTTCGCGCACCCCAAGCATGTGGGAAACCAGCACCCCGGAGCGACCGCCGGCGGCAATGGCGAACCCCAACCAGCCGTCGCCATTCCAGCCGACCTCGCCGCGATAGGCGGCTAACACCGATCCGCCGGTGGCGGTCAGCACCGCCAGCAGATTGGCAGGAGCCCAATCCGCCGGCGGCATGCCCCAGACCTCGCCCTGCAGCCAGGCGGTGAGCGCCAGCCCGTCGATAGCATGGCGTTTGCCGCGCTCGTCGAGCCGGTAGGAAGGAAGCTGCGCGTGGCGCCAATCCAGCCGAGCGATATGAACCTCGCCCAATCCACCGAGCGGTACGGACCAGCCGCCGGCACGAGGCGCGCAACCCCAGCGCCGGGGATCGAGCGCGGCAAGCGCGACCGCGCGGGCGGGCGCAGTAGCGGGCGGGATGATGTGCGTGGATGCCGTTCCCATCATGATGCCGCGATTGTAGCCGCGCCGCGCGCTGCGCGTCTGGCGTCATCGGACTACACTACCGTGTTGACGAGGCGGCGCCTGCCAGATGGCGGATGCCGCCTCAAGACGGCGGCGACAGACGGTTGATGCGGGTCGACAGCGCGCGACCCTTCGTGAACCGGATCGCCGGAGACGCATCGGGCAATCTGCCCTATGAGCGCGGAAGGATTCAGAAATCTTGGACGGTGCTGCGGTTCGGCTCGGTCGGCTTTTCAATCGCGAGAGCGGTCGCTCGTTCATTACGGCCTACGACCATGGGATCACGATCGGCGTGCAGCCGGGCGGTGAAGATGCGCGTGGTGGTCTGGCGAAAGTCATCGCCGGCGAGCCGGACGGCGTGCTGATCGCGCCCGGACTCTATCGTGTTTTGGCCGATGAGTTCGCCTTCAAAGGCGCCCCATCGGTCATCATCCGGGCGGACTGGATTCTCAACAACGAAGTGGTGCCGCGCCTGCCGGAGAAGCTGAAGAAGATCGAGCATGGCGAAAATTACCGGGTCATCTGCTCGCCGGCGGACGCGGCGGCGATGGGAGCTGACGCGATCGTGATGTTCCTCGTCGTGGGCAGCCGTGATGGATCGGTGTTCGGCGACAACATCGAGGCGCTCGCGCGGGCGGCCCAAGAGGCCCACGCCGTCGGACTCCCGCTGATCGTCGAGTCCGTGTTGTGGGGCGCCGGCATTACCGACAAGACGGACCCCGAACTGCTCGCCTTTGCGGCCCGGGTGGCGACTGAACTTGGGGCCGATGTCATCAAGACAACCTACACCGGCGACCCAGCAACGATGCGCCGCGTGGTGGACGGCTCTCCGGTTCCGGTGCTGGTGCTGGGCGGAGCCAAGGCTCCGACCCTCGCGCCGGTGTTGGAGGCAACGCGCGGTGCGCTCGAATCCGGGGCCAAAGGTGTCGTCTACGGCCGCAACGTCTGGCAGGCGGAGGATCCGGTCGCGGTTTCGCGGCAATTGCGCGCGATCATCCACGGCGCGTCGCCAGCCGGCGCGTAGTCCCAGCGCTCGTCCCGGTCTTCGATCCGGACAACCGGTCGGGGAGCGGCGACAGGACTCCCGCCGCTCCCCGGGGATTCCGTGCGGCCAGAGCGATACCCTGGGTTCCGCGTGGAGATCGCCGCCGGTGGACTGGCTGACGGTCGTCGACCGGACTTGAGGCGCTGACCACGCCGGCATCGCGGCGGTGTTGGTGTGAGCGGCGAAACGGAATCTCTACTCTGCCTTGGGATGAATCAGGCTCCGCTTCGGTTACGCTACAGAAGCGGCGCGGCCAATGACAAAGCTCTGCATCGCCGAGGGAATCGACACTGCGCGTCCCGTCTCGCAATGCGTCGAGACGTATACACCGACCGCGCAGGCAGTTTCGCGGGTCGCGGCAGCGCTGGCGTAGCGCAAGATCGTGCGCGGGGCGCCACTCGGGGCGGTCGAACGGCAACGGGGCGATGTCCCGAATCCGCCCGCGCCGAGCGGCGACGCGCGAGCAGGGTGGGTTGGAGTCGTGAGCACCGCGCGGGAACGAGCCGGGTTGCTGCTGGTTGGGTTGGATGTCGGCACGACCAGCATCAAGGCCGTCGTCTACGACACGATGGGACGAGCGCGGGCGATGGCGACCGTGCCGACACCGACGCATGTGCCACGGCCGGGCTGGGCATTTTACCGGGCTGACGAATTGTGGGACGGCGTCGTTCACGTATTGCGCGAAGCGATGGCGCAGGTTCGTTCGCCCCAACATATCGTGGGCGTCGCGGTCGCGAGCATCGGTGAGTCGATCGTACCGCTCGACGCGCGCGGGCGGCCCACGGACGACATCGTGGCGTGGTTCGACACCCGCACCAGACCGCAAGCGCAGTGGTTGGCCGAGCATGTCGGCAAGGACGCCATCTTCGCTCGCAGCGGTGTCTCGTTGCAGCCGATTTTCTCCCTTTGCAAATTGCTCTGGCTCAAGCAGGAGCGACCCGAAGCCTGGGCGCGCACGCACCAATGGCTGATGATCGCCGACTACATCGCGTGGCGGTTGAGCGGCGTCGCCGCGACGAGCTACTCGCTGGCTTCGCGCACGCTGATGCTCGATCTGCATCATTTGCGCTGGGATGAAGAAACGCTTGCCGCCGCTGGCATCCCGCTCGATGTACTGGCTCCTTTGAAATCGGGGGGGACGAGGCTGGGTACGGTCGGCGCCGAGATGGCGCGCGAAACCGACTTGCCGCGGGGATGCGTTGTCGCTGTGGGCGGTCACGATCACGTTTGCGGCGCATTGGCGGCCGGCGTCACTGAGCCGGGGCAAATGCTCAATTCGATGGGCACCGCCGAAGCTGTGTTTCTGCCGCTCGACCGGCCGCTGACCGACCCGGCCATCGGTCGTCAGGGGTACACGCAAGGAGCGCAGGCTGTCGGTGGCCGGCCGTACGTCTTCGCCGGCCAGTACACCTCCGGAGCCAGCGTGGCGTGGGCGCGCGATCTGTTCGCCATCGACGGCGAGGATCCCTCGTACGATGCGCTGCTGCGTGAAGCGGCGGCGACTCCGCCCGGTAGTCTCGGCGTATGTTTCCTGCCTCATTTGCGACTGGCCAATCCACCCCACGACGATCCGCGATCGCGCGGCGCGTTCGTCGGACTATCGACCGATGTCACACGCGGGACGCTGGTGCGGGCGGTGTTGGAAGGATTGGCGTTTGAAACCCGGGCGACCTACGAGCCGTTGTTCGGCTATCCGGAGGCGCACCCGTCGCGTGAGGTGATCGCCATCGGCGGCGGCACGCGCAACGAGCTGCTGATGCGCATCAAGGCGACCGTCCAGCAACACCCGATCGCGGTGATCGACGCTGAGGAGGCGACCGCGCTCGGGGCGGCGGTGCTGGGTGGACTGGGAGCGGGCGTCTACGACGACGTGGCCGACGCGCTCGGCGCCCTGCGCCTCAAGCGGCGCGTGGTGGAACCCGACGCGGCGCTGACCGACCTGTATGAGGCCATCTACCAGCGAGTCTACCGCCCGATGTACGACCGGATCGCGCCGCTGAGCCACGCCAGCGTGGAAATTCAGGGGGGCGACCTGTGATGAGTGAATGCGTGCTGGGCATCGATCTCGGCACGTCGGCGGTGAAGGCGCTGCTGGTCGACGAGCGCGGGCATGTGCGCGGCGTCGGCAGCGCCGAATACCCGGTGCGCCACCCGAAACCAGGATATGCCGAACAGGACCCGGATGAATGGTGGGCGGCCACCGGGCGCGCCGTGCGACAGGCCACTGGCTGGTCGCCGGCGGAGATCGACATCGTCGGCATTGGTCTGACCGGGCAGATGCACGGCACGGTGCTGTTGGGAGAAAGTGAACAGGTGCTCGCTCCGGCCATCATCTGGGCCGACGGTCGCGCATGGCGGCAAGCCCGGGAGTTGACTGAACGGATTGGGCCGGGTCGTCTGATCGAAATCGCGGGCAGCCCGGTCGCCACTGGATTTCAGGCAGCCACCATCCTGTGGCTGGAGCAGGAACGCGGCTCGCTCTGGTGGCGAGCGCGCAAGGTGCTGACGCCAACCGACGAGCTGCGCCGTCGGCTCACCGGCGAGATCGTAACCGACCCTGGCGACGGTTCCGGTACGCTGCTGCTGGATGTGCGCTGGCGGACGTGGTCGCCGGATCTTATGCGGGCAGTGGGTGTCGACCAGCAGCGATTGCCCAAGGTCCAGCCGGCCGCATCGGTCGCGGGCGAACTGACCGAGCGAGCCGCCGAGACGCTGGGATTGCGAGCCGGTATACCGGTGGCGACTGGCACCGCAGATGCTCCGGCTGGCTTGTTGGGAGCCGGCATCGTGGAGCCGACCACGATGCTGCTCTCGATCAGCACCGGAGCGCAGGCGATGATTCCGGCAACGATGGTGCGCCCGGATCCGGGCGGGCGCACTCACACGTTCTGCGCGGCTTTGGAACCCTCTGCACACCACCCCGGTTGGTACCAGATGGGAGCTACGCTGGCGGCTGGAATGGCGATGCGCTGGTTGCGCGACGAGATGCTGCACTTGGTGGGGCCGGATGCGTACGACCGGATGACGGGTTGGGCCGCAGAATCCCCCGTGGGAGCGAGCGGTCTGTTGTTTCTGCCCTATCTCGCGGGGGAGCGCTCGCCGCACATGGATGCTCGGCTGCGCGGGGCGCTGCTTGGGCTGGCGGCGCATCACGAGCGCGGCGATGTCGTGCGCGCGGTGATGGAGGGGGTCGTCCTGGCTTGTTACGACGCCTTCGCCGTGTTGCGCGAACAGGGCGCCGCACCGCGTCAGATCGTGATGGCCGGGGGCGGTGCGCGCAGTCCCTTGTGGCGGCAGATCGTGGCCGATATTTTTGGGCTGCCGGTGTTCGCCCTCGCCACCGCCGACCAGGCGGCCATGGGTGCGGCGGCGCTGGCGTTCGCCGGCTCCCGCGGAATGGATCCCGCGTCGCTTGCGCACGATTGGGCGGCCTATGGTCCACCGCTGTCGCCGGATCGAGCGCGCCACCAGCGCTATGGTGAACTCTTCGCACTGTTCCGCGAGGCGCACGATGCGACAGCCGCTCTCAGCCACAAATTGGTCGAGTTCGCGGAGCCGCCGCGTGAATCGGTCCAGGCGACGCGACCGCGACGAACCTGATCGCTACCCCTCTCGCGTCTGCAATGCTTCGACGATCGTGCGCCGCTCGCTGAGCCGGAAAGCCTCGCGCACGCCGATGCGCGGAGCGATCTCGGCCACGACCGGCGGCCGCCATGCGGCGATGACGTCGTCGATGGGGGCAGCCAGCGCAACTGCGGCGGCCTGCGCTCCGGCGCCGCGCGCGGCGTGCTCGCCGCCGCCCCGAACCACCACCACCATGCCGGTCGCATCGGCGATGGCCTGCCGCCAGGCGGCGTGCTGGCTGCCGCCGCCGACGAGCGTCGCGCGGGGAGCGGTGATCCCGAGCCGCGCCAGCGCCTCGACCGAATAGGCGAGACCGGCGGCGACGCCGTCGAGCGCGGCGCGCAGCAGCAGATCGGGCGTGGCATTGCGCGCGGTCAATCCATTGAGGCTGCCGGTGGCGCGAGGCAGATTCGGGGTGCGCTCGCCATCCAGATAGGGCATCAGCAGCAACCCCTCGGCGCCCGGCGCGATGGCCCCGGCGCGATCGAGTGCAGCGACACGGTCGATGCCAAGCAACGCGGCAATCGTATCGACCACCCGTGTGCAGTTGAGCATACAGGCGAGCGGCAGGAAGCGACCGGTCGCGTCGGCGAATCCGGCCACCTCGCCCGTTTCATCGGTGGTGGCAGTTGCACTGACGGCGAAAGCCGTGCCGCTCGTGCCGAGGCTGATCGTGATTTCGCCGTCTGCGGCGCCGATGCCGAGCGCGGCGGCCATGTTGTCGCCCGTGCCTGGTCCGACCGCGATGCCCGGTTCCAGCCCGAGTGCGGCGGCTGCTTCTGAGGTCAGCGCTCCCGCGGGTTCGGTTGGTCCCAGCACGTCGGGCAGTGCGATGCGCGCAGCCTCAGGCTCGCCAACCGCCAGCGCAATCAGGTCGCGGCGGTAGGCCCCGGTGACCGGCGACCACCAGCCAGTCCCTGAGGCGTCGCCGCGATCCGTGACCAGGCGGCCGGTGAGCTGAAAGGTGATCCAGTCGTGCGGTAAGCAGACCGATCGCACCCGGGCGAATCGCTCCGGATCGATGCGCGCGAGGTGAGCGAGCTTGGCGATGGTGATGGAGGCGACCAGCCGGCTCCCAACGAGCGCGGCAAAATCAGCCTGAGTGTTGAGGCGGGCGGCATCCGGCGCGGCATCCGTGTTGTTCCAGAGTGAAGCTGGCCCAACTGGCCGATCCTCGGCGTCGAGCGCGACGAGACCGTGCTGCTGCCCGCCAACCGAGATCGACCGAACCCGCATCTCCGACGACGTAGCGGAGCGGACGGCGACGACGAGCGCATCCCACCACTCCGTCGGGTGCTGAGTATGACCGCCGCTGTGCGGCGCGCGACCCTCGCCGACGATTGCGCCGGAATCGAGATCGAGGGCGACTACCTTGGTGGACTGGGTGCTCGAATCGACGCCCAGCACGACGTCGTGCGCCATGGGAAACCCGCCCCTCCGTGCGCCGCGCGGATCTCCGGCGCGATCAGTCGCTCGCGCCCGCCCGACGCTCGCCCATTGCCCATACCGGGACGATCGCCACCAGGGCGATCACGCCCGCCAGCAGAAACGTCTCGCGAACCACCTGCAGCGTCAAGGGGATCACCGTGGTGTAAAGAAATTCGCTTTGGCGAGCGAAGAACTCAGCGGTGGTCTCACCGGGCAACTGAACGATGGCTTCCAGATCGCCGACCAGCGTCTGAAGTCGAGCCACGCCGAGCGAGGTGAGCGCGGAGATGCTGACCGTCATGCCCAACAGTCGAAACACCAGCGTCAGCCCGGCGGCGATGCCGCGCTCTTCGGGCGGAGCGGCGTCGATGACGGTGGCCCCGATAGGCGCCACCACCATGCCGAACCCGGCTCCCGCCAGCGCTAATCCAGGCGTCATGCCGACGTAGTCGCCGCTGTGCAAACCCAGCCACAAGGCGGCGTAGCCGATGGCCACCAGGATGAGACCGGCGATGGCGACCGGTCGCTCGCCTTGCCGCGCCACCAGCATGCCCCCGCCAAGCGAGAGGATCGCCATCAGCAGCGTGAAGGGCGCCATCATCAAGGCGGTGACCGTGCTGATCTGCGCCGGGTCGACCACCAGAGTGACGACGACCGGCACATCGACCATGGCCACGATTAGCGAGGCGCCGGCCATGAAGTTGGCCAGAATTGCCCATGAGAATCGGCGGCGGGTGAAGAGGCGCAGCGGCAACAGTGGATATTTGACCCGCCGCTCCCACCAGACGAAGATGGCGCCGAAGACGATCCCGACGGCGATCAATCGGAACGTGTATTCCGACAATGGATTGCGAGTGCCGCCGAGCGCACGGCCACCGGTCGGCGCCCCACCGACTTCGCCCCCGGCTGAGAGCCCGAGGTTGATCGCCAGCAGACATATCGAGAGCAGCATGACCCCGACGAGATCGAGGCGGCGCCGCCACTGGATGTGGCCGGGGCGCGTAACCCGGCGATATGAGGTGGTGCGGCGGATAGCGAGAAAGGCGATGAGCCCGAGCGGCAGATTCAGGATGAACACCCAGCGCCACGCCGCATGCGTGCCGGCGACGCTGACGATCAGAGCGCCCCACAGCGGGCCGAGCACCCAACCGAGGGTATCCACCGCGCCGACCAACCCCAGCGCCGCCGCTCGCCGGTGAGCGGGAAGCAGATCGCCCACCAGCGCCATCGCCACCGGCAGCAACGCGCCGCCGCCGACCCCCTGGACCGCCCGACCGGCGATGAGCCAGCCCATGCTGGGCGCGACGGCGCACCAGATCGACCCGACCAAAAAGATGGCCAGGGAACCAGCGAACGCCGCCTGTCGCCCGACCAGATCGGAAGCCCGCCCCACGATCGGGATGGAGACGACATAGGCGAGCAGATAGCCGTTGACGATCCAGACATAGCGATCGATGTCGGCGGTGTTGATCTGCAAGTCGCCAACGATGCCGGGCAGCAACGTGGCGATGACGGTCAGATCGAGCGCGCCGATGAACACCGCCATGAGCGCGGCCGCGATCGAGCGGCGCGCCGACCGATCCAATTCGGCCAGTGGCGCAAACGGCGCCGCGAAGCGATTAAACGGGCGGCTCAATGTCGACGTCCTCGCCGTGCTTCGACAGATTGAGCGTCCAGACGGCGGGGTTGGGTCGGTCGGCGGCGGGCGGTTCGCTGAGACGAGCGCGCAGCAAGTCGTTGGTTTCACGGTCGATCCACAAATCGACCGTCACCGGCGAACCATGGATGGTGTAGTAGGTCAGGGGCCCGATCACCGATTCATCGACCTTGGCCCGGATGTGGTAGGCGGGGCGACCGTCCAACTCTTCGTCATCCAGTCGCTGGACGTCCTGGACGCGGCCCATCACTGGACCGATGCCCTCCTGCGTGTCAAACAGCACCGAAGGCCGGTAGGTGAACTCTTCCGGGGCGGGACCCCATTCGCCAGTCAGAATGTTGGTGAGCCAGGTTTTGTCGCCGACGGTGATCAACTGGAGCGTGACGGCGCGGCCGAGCACCTCCGCCTTGAAGGTGGTTTGCACCCGATCGGGTCGTTTGAGCACCCCTTGCGCGGAGAGCAGACGGATGGTCTGCTGGGGATCGAGAAACGTGTTGCCCTGCACATCGAGTGTGAACGCGACCGATTGCGTTTCGGCGAGCCGCGTGCTGGCCTGGGCGAGAATATCGAGGGGCGTCGGGGTCGGGGTGGGGACGATGGTTGGGGTTGGCGGCCCGCCGCTGCCGCACCCTGTGACCGCCGCCGCCAGCGCGGCGGCCGCGATGGAGAGGAGGGCGCGACGCGATATGTTGGCGGCGGGCAAGAGCGGCATCCTCTCCGAGCGCGTCCGGCGCGCCGCACGCGAACGGCCGGATTCTGTGGCGAGTCTAGCATCTTGCGGCGGCCGATTTCGGACCGCGCCGGACGGCGGCCGGGCCGTGCTATCATCACTGGCCGATTGCCCCGCGTCTGCATCAGCGGTGATTGACCTGTGAACGAACGCGCCCTGGTTCCCCAGCCCGAATCCCTGATCGTCGCCGTGGGCGGCGCTTCTGATGTCGGCGGTCGACCGACCAACCAGGACGCCGTGGTGGTGGCGGAGTTGCCGCCGGCCCCGATGGTTCCGGTGGCGCCATCGTTTCTGCTGGCGGTGGCCGATGGTATGGGCGGTCATGCGGGCGGTGACGTCGCGGCCAATCTCGCGGTCGAAACCCTGCGCGATACGGTGATCGGGTCCGGTGAGGCGGACGCCGCCTTGCTGCTGAAGCAGGCGTTCCGCAAGGCGAACGAGGCGATCTACGGGCGCTCCGAAGCCGTGGGCGGGGAACCGATGGGGACGACCCTGACCGCCGCGATCCTGCGCGGCAAGTACGCCACGATCGCCAGCGTCGGCGACAGCCGCGCCTATCTCCTGCGTGCGCGCGGAATGACCCAGATCACGAAAGATCACTCACTGGTGGCCGAACAGGTGGCGAACGGAACCTTGAAGCCCGAAGCGGCGCGCAGCAGCCCGCAACGCAACATCCTCACTCAGGCGTTGGGGATGAAGGCGAAGTTGGATACCCGGCTGCCAGGCATCTTTGAATTGACGTTGCTGCCTGGCGACCGGCTGCTGCTGTGCACCGACGGCTTCTACGATGTGCTGCAAGATCGCGACTTTGCCGATGTGATGCTGGCCAACCCACCCGCCTCGGCGGCTGCGCGGCTGGTCGATATCGCCCGGGAACGCGGCACGACCGACAATGTGTCGGCCGTGGTGGCCGAGGCGACGCCGACCCGCGTGACCACGCCGCGTGTCGCGCCGCCGACGCGGCAGGGGCTGCCGATGGTGGCGATTGCGGTCATCGTGCTGGTCGTGCTGATCGTGCTGGTGGCCATCGCCTTCTTCGCGCTCAACAGCTAGCGCGGGCGCGGCATGACTATCTCGGTTGTCGATGCCCATACCCACGTTTTCAGTTCCGATGTGATCCGGGACCGGGCCGCGTACCTGAAGCGCGAGCCGTGGTTCGGTTTGCTCTACGAGCGAGAAACCGC
>JADLCW010000243.1 GCA_020847015.1 Thermomicrobiales bacterium
GAGCCGTCAGCACCTCTTCCGGGGCCATTGTATAGCGCGTTGGCGACGCGGCCACATTCGTACCCGGGTAAAATCGCATCGCTCGCGTTCCGGCTGGTTCAGTCGCCAGCAATCCGCACCCCTCGTTTGGCAACGCCGCGCGCAGATGGTCGATGATGGCGTCAGCCATGGTTCGGTCGATCGTGAATGTCATCGTCCGCCCTTCTGCCGCCAACGATACCGACGCCTTGTCGCGGCTCGGCGCGAATTATTTCAAGGAGTTTCATGATCCATTTCCGGTTCGCTTCGCCTGCCCAGATCCGTGGCGCCCTGCGCGCACTCGGTGTCGCTATCTGCGCCATCAGTCTCGCCGCCGGTGCGATCGCCGCGCCGCTGGCGGCGGTCGCGTTCAACCCGACCGTGACAGAAGCGGCTGTCGACCCGGATCTGTACGCAGCGATCCAGCCGCGTTACCGCGACGAGATCCGCCGTGCTGCCGGTCGCCTCCCGGTTTACCGCATTGCCGCCGAGGTGGAACCGGCCAACCCCGAGCGTCCGCTCCGCATTGTCGGCCATCTCACGCTCGATTACGTCCACACTGACCTGGAACCGCAACGGGCGATGGTGTTGCGCCTTTACCCAAACGCCCCCGCCTATGGCGCCGGTTCGATGACCGTCTCGCATCTCGCGGTGAATGGCAGATCAGTCGCGACCAGAGTCAGCGTCGAGGACACCGTGCTGCACGTTCCCCTCGATCCCCCGCTGGCGGCCGGCCAAGCGGCAAAACTGGCCCTCGATTTCGTGACGACGGTTCCGGTCGATTCCGGCGCCGGTTTCGGTATCTTTTCCGTCACTCCGGCCACTCGGTCGGTCTTGGCCGGCCATTGGCATCCGCTGCTGGCCGGGCGGGATTACGACGGGTGGGCGCTCGATCCAGTCAGTCGCAATGGCGATGTTATTTTCACTGATGTCGCCCTCTACGATATTTCCCTCACCGTGCCGAACGGGTTACGACCGGTCGTTTCCGGTCAGGAAATCGCCCGCGCTCCGATCGCCGGCGCCACGCGCCACCAGTACATCACGGGCCCTGCTCGCGGCGCCGCGCTGGCGCTCGATGATGATTGGGTTCCGACCGAGCTGGAGATCGGCGGGGTGCGGGTCGTCTCCTACGCCGCCCCGGATGATGCCGCTGGCAGCATTCGCATAGCGCGGGATGCCGCGGCGGCGCTCCGAATTTTCGGCGATCGCTTCGGCCCCTATCCCTACCGGACGCTTTCGATCGTTCAAATGAACCTTCATGGAGCCACCGGAATGGAGTTCCCGCAGATGATCGCCATTGGCGCCCGGTTGTACGACGAACCGCCGGGGGACGAGCCGCGCTATGCCGAAATGGTCGTGGCCCACGAAATTGCGCACCAATGGTGGTTCGGGCTGGTCGGCAACAACCAGTACCAGAATGCTTTTCTCGACGAGGGGCTGGCCGAGTTCAGCGCGGCCTATCTCTACTTCCGGGATCGTTACGGCGAAGAGGTGGCGCAGACTCAGATGGACCGCGAAGTGCGTGATTGGTATCTGAATCGCCTCTCCGGGCCAGGCGATGTGACCGTCGCCTCCCCGACCGACGCCTTTCCCGACCGCGCTGCCTACGCGGTCGCCGCCTACCCGAAAGCCGCGCTCGGGTTCGATGCGATCCGACAGCACATCGGCGATGTCGCGTTTTATGCCGCGCTGCGCGCCTACGCCGCCGACCGGCAGTTCACGGTGGCCGAGCCGGACGACCTTCGCCGCGCCTTTGCCGACGCGTGCCGCTGCGCGATCGCGTCCGAGTGGGATCACTGGTTCGTCGAGCAAAACGGGGCGGACGATTTTGCCCAGCCAGATAGCAACCTGCCGGAGTCTTGACGCGATCGTTCGGCTGCGAGCGACCTACTCGCTTTGCTCCGGCGGCTCGACAAGATCGCGCGCCAACAGCGCGAGATGCAGCGCCAACCGACGCTGCGGGTCGGCCGGGTCCTGCCCGGTCAATTGCGCGATCCGGCGCAGCCGATAGCTGAGGGTGTTGCGGTGAATACCGAGTCGATGAGCCGCATCGACGCCGGAGCCGCCCGCCTCCAGAAAAGCCAGCAGCGTGCGCGACAACTCGCCGTGCCGGTCACCAGCCGGCAGATCGCCGAGCGCGGTGGCGGCGAACTCGCGCAACGCCGTGTCTGGCGTGATGCGGTACAGCAATTGATAGACGCCCATGCGCTGCACCGCATCGAATGCCGCCACCGGACCGCGGATCGCCCCGCGCGCCAGCAACCGCGCCACGAAACGCGCCTGCTGCGCCGCCTCGCGCAGCGCCTCGACACTCGGGACAGATCCGGACACGGCGAGCCATGCCCCCGTCCGACCTTCAGCGCGGAGCGCGGTCTCCAGTCGCTCCTGGAGCGTCGCCAGGGTGAGGTCGGAGCGCACATCGGCCACGGCCGCCGGCCACCCCTGCGTCATGCCCGCCTCATGAACGACGCCCACCGTCCGCGCCAACCGCGACAGTCGCGCGGCATCGAATCCGGAGTCGCCAAGCAGCACCCGAAAACACCCGGCGGCAGGCAACCCAAGCCCGAGCACGGAGCTACGATCGAATCGGTGCTCATCGAAGAGGTGAAAATTCAGCGCGGCGACTCGCGCGGCGCCACGCGGACGTTGCTCCTCGGTGCGACGCGCCGCCTCCACGACCGCTTCCGCCACTCGCTCCGCGACCATCCGCGATAGCGCCGATGCCGCCGCTGTCGCCGGCCCCACCACGATCGTCAGTCCCAGCCCGGCCGGCGCCGCAGCCATCACGTCGCCCGGAGCCGGCTCCGTCGGCTCTCCGGCTCGCGCCAGCCGGATCGGCAGCCCGGTCAACGCCGCGGCTTTTGCCACGATCGCCTCGCTTGCGGCGCTGGCCGATGTCATTGCAGCCAGCAACCGGCCCAGATCGTTGCCGGTGCGGTACAACTCGCCCCGTCGGACGGTCAGCAACCGGTTCAGTTCGCCTTCCAGTTCGCTCGTGGGCGCATCGGCGATGAAACGCAGCACCGGCGCTGGACCCGGCAGTCCCTGTCCCGGCGGCGCCGCCAGAGCCACAGCAGCCACGCCGAGACGCTCCAGTTCGGCCAGAACGCTATCCAGCGGTTCAGGCAAATCGTCGAGGATGCGATGGGAGAGCAGCACCAGTTCACCACCGCGCAGTGGGGGCAGCATCGGTGGGGCGGCACGCGCGGCGACCGACCACGCGATTTCTCGCTCCAGCACGTCGCGCGCGGCCGCAGGCTCCGACCCGGCCGCCACCATGAGGCGTGGGTCCCAGGCGAGCAAATCGCCTACTGTAATTTCGGCCACGCCGCAGCTCCTGTCGCTCGAATCAGTCATCGTGCACACGACCTGGCTGGGTTGCGAAGCAGTATCGGTTCCACTCCGGTAATGATACTGGGAGCATGGGATTTGATTATCACGAACTGGAGAGCATTTCGTGCATCTCGCACAGAATTCTCGGACAGGTGGTTAGCAAAGCGGCGCGCTACGGACAAACCGGCATGACCCGACATTCGCCGCGAGCGCTCGGCGGCGGGCTGGTCGTTGCCGTCGCCAGTCTGGCAGGCGCGGCAGCGTTTCTCTTTCCATTCTTGCTGCCAGCGCTGGCCCA
>JADLCW010000244.1 GCA_020847015.1 Thermomicrobiales bacterium
AATATCTGGTGTTTCAGAACCCCGCGCTCATCGAGGCGGTCCACGCCTCGTTTCTCGAGGTTGGCGTGGATGTCATCGAGACCGACACCTTCGGCGGCAATCGACTCAAACTGGAGGAGTACGGACTCGGCGAGCGCACCTACGAGCAGAATCGAATCGCCGCCGAACTGGCCCGCCGCCTGGCCGATCGCTTTTCGACATCGGATCATCCGCGTTTCGTGGCCGGCGCTATCGGCCCCAGTGGATTGCTTCCCGCCTCGGAAGATCCGCTGCTGGGCGACGTCCGGTTTGGCGAGGTGGTCGAGTTGTTTCTCGATCAGGTTCGCGGGTTGGTCGACGGCGGTGTCGATGTGCTGCTGATCGAAACCACCCAGGACATGCTGGAGCTGAAGGCCGTCGTTCACGCCATCTGCCGTGCGCGGGAGGAAACCGGCGTGCGCGTGCCGATTCAGGCGCAGGTCACGCTGATGCCGAGCGGCCGCATGCTGCTGGGGTCCGACATCGCGGCCGTGCTGACCGTGCTGGAAGCGTTGCCGGTCGATATCGTCGGGCTCAACTGCTCGACCGGACCCGAGTTGATGCGCGAACCGGCGCGCTTTCTCGGGCAGTACAGCACGCGGCCGGTGGCCATCATCCCCAATGCCGGCATCCCGGAAAATGTCAACGGCAAGGCAGTATTTCCACTGCCGCCGGACGCGATGGCCCATCAACTCCGGGGGATGGTCGAGGAGTTCGGCGTTGGTCTCGTCGGGGGATGCTGCGGCACGACGCCGGAGCATTTGGCTGCGCTCGTGCGGGAGATCGGTCGACGGCCGACTTCGGCGCGACCGGCAAAACCGCTGGCGCAATTGGCCAGCATGGTGCGCGCGGTCGATCTCGACCAGAAACCGGCGCCATTGATCGTCGGCGAGCGGGTCAACACCCTCGGTTCGCGTCGGGTCAAGCGGTTGGCGCTGGCCGACGATCTTGACGGCATCGCCGATGTGGCGCGCGGGCAGGTGGACGAGGGAGCGCATGCCCTCGATGTCTGCGTCGCGACAACCGAGCGCACCGACGAGCGCGACACCCTGCGCAAGCTGGTCAAGAAGCTGGCGCTCAGCGTCGAGGCGCCGCTGGTGCTCGACTCCACGGAAGCCGATGTGTTGCAGGACGCGCTGGAACAGTATCCAGGACGGGCGCTGGTCAACTCCATCAACATGGAAAATGGCCGCCAGCGCATCGAGGCGGTGATGCCTCATGTCGTCGCGCACGGCGCCGCGGTCGTCGCCATGACCATCGATGAGGAGGGGATGGCCAAATCGACTGGGCGCAAGGCGGAGGTGGCGCGCAAGATCTACGACATCGTCGTCGGCGAATACGGGTTGTCGCCGGAGGCGCTGGTGTATGACCCGCTGACCTTCCCGCTCTCCACCGGCGACGAGGAGCTGGCCCGCTCGGCCGTCGAGACGATCGAGGGCATCCGGCGCATCGAAGCAGAATTGCAGGGGGTGCGCACTATCCTCGGCATCTCCAATGTTTCGTTCGGGTTGGCTCCGGCCGCCCGCAAGGTCGTCAACGCCGTTTTTCTCTACCATGCCGTGCAGGCCGGGCTGGACATGGCCATCGTTCATCCCTCCCATGTGGTGCCCTTCGCCGAAATCCCGGCCGAGGATCGCGTGCTGGCCGAGGATCTCGTCCTGGCTCGCCGGCCCGATGCGCTGCAGCGACTGATCGAGCGATTCGCAGGGCGACAGGAAGCGGACGACGGCTCCGGCCCTGACCCGATGCTGGAGATGAGTGTCGAGGCGCGCTTGCACTACCGCATCGTTCATCGCAAGAAGGAAGGAATCGAGAACGATATTGACGAGGCAGTCGGCCGGCAGGACGCCGTCGTCGTGCTCAACGATGTGCTGCTGCCGGCGATGAAAGAGGTCGGCGACAAGTTTGGCGCGGGCGAGCTAATCCTGCCCTTCGTGCTGCAATCAGCCGAAGCGATGAAGCGGGCGGTGGCCCGGCTGGAGACCTATCTCGACCGACAGGAGGGAGTCGCCAAGGGTACGGTGGTGCTGGCGACCGTGTTCGGCGATGTGCATGACATCGGCAAGAACCTCGTCAACACGATCCTGACCAACAACGGCTACACCGTGCACGATCTCGGCAAACAAGTGCCGGTCAGCCGCATCATCGAAAAGGCGGTCGAAACCAACGCCACCGCGATCGGGTTGTCGGCGCTGCTGGTGTCGACCTCCAAACAGATGCCGCTCTGCGTGAAGGAGCTGCACCGGGCGGGATTGCGGTTCCCGGTCATCATCGGCGGAGCCGCCATCAACCGCGCCTATGCCCAGCGCACGCTCTTCATAGAAGAGGCGGAGCCATATGCATCGGGGGTGTTCTACGCCAAGGACGCCTTCGAGGGATTGTCGCTGATGGACCGCCTGACCGACCCCGCGGCGCGGCCCAGTCTGGTCGAGACGACGATCGATACGGCGCGTCGCATGCTGGCGCGACCCGGCCGGGCAGCCTTCACCGTGCCGGAGGAGGCCGCGGCCACCGATGGCTCCACGGTGCGCCCGGTCGAACCGCCAACGCCGCCCTTTTGGGGAGCGCGGGAAATGACCGACATCGCCTTCACCGACTTGTGGCCGTGTCTGGACCTGAAAACGCTGTTCCGTCTGCACTGGGGCGGCAAGGGGCTCAAAGACGAGGCATGGGAGCGCATGCAGCAGGACGAGTTCTTGCCCCGTCTGGAGCGCATGCTGGAGGCGGCTGAGCGCGAGGAGTGGCTGTTGCCGCGCGTGCGCTACGGGTACTACCCGGCAAATCGCGAGGGCAACGATCTGGTCGTGTTCGCTCCGGACGGGGCGGAGCGCGAGATCGCCCGCTTCGCCTTCCCGCGCCAGCCGCGCCGCGATCGGCTCTGTCTGGCCGACTACTTCCTGCCGCTCGAGGCCGGCCGGCGTGATGTGGCCATCTTCCAGATCGTGACAATGGGCTCCGAAGCGACTGCTCGCACGGAACGGCTACAAGCCGCCGGCGAATACGCCGAAAGCTACTTCAGCCATGGGTTGAGCGTGCAATGCGCCGAGGGGTTGGCCGAGTACACGCAGCGGCGCATCCGCCGCGAATTGGGGCTGGCGGAGGAGCAGGGCAAGCGTTACTCGTGGGGGTACCCGAGCTGCCCGGATCTGAGCCAGCACGCGATGGTCGCGCGTTTGCTGGTCCCGGCCGCCATTGGCGTGCGGCTGACCGATGGATTTCAGTTCGAGCCGGAGCAAACGACGGCGGCGCTCACGATCGCTCATCCCGATGCGCGCTACTTCGCGCTGGCGCGCAGCGGCGACGGAGCGGAATGAGCCGCCGGTGCGCTACGATGCGACGCATGGCGGCGGGAGCATGAAGCTGGCGGAGGGGGTTACGTGTCGAAAAATGGTAGGGGACTGGGGCGGCTGGGACTGTTGGCGACACTGATCGTGGCCACGATCGTGGCGGGGATGCTGATAGCACTGGTCCCGATCGCCGATCCGGCGGCGCAGGCGGCGGCGCGTGACGACGTTCAAAGCCGGATCGTCGGCGGATCGATCGTGCCCGACGGCAAATACCGGTTCATGGCCGTCGTCATGAACCTGGACCGAGGCCGAAGTCGCGAGGCCCGACGCTGGTGCGGCGGCAGCGTGATTGCGCGGCGCTATGTGCTGACTGCCGCGCATTGCGTGGTCGACTACCGTCCGTCTTCGTTGCGGGTCGCCGTCGATCGCACGCGATACAAGAGCAATCGCGGGGTGACGGTCGGCGTGAAGCGCATCCGCATCCATCCCAACTACAATCCGATGCAAAGCAGCCAGTATGACGTCGCGGTGCTGAGGCTGGACGGCAAGGCTCGCCGGTCGCGCAACATCCGAGTCGTCGGCGTGAATGACACGCGTTTCGAGCAGACAGGGCAGCCGGTGCGCGTGGCTGGCTGGGGCGGCGTTCGCGCGCAAGATCCGCTGAGCCTCGTTCCGCCGCAGGTCTACCCGAACGCCATGCGCGAGGTTGGCGTGCTGGCGGTCGACAATGCCCAATGCGTCAGTGACTACGCCTCGATCGGGAGCCAGTATCCAAGCCTGCTGGTGTACCCGGAGACGATGCTTTGCGCCTCCGCTCCCAGAGCCGATTCCTGCCAGGGCGATAGCGGGGGTCCGCTGTTCGCGGTGACGCCAAATGGGTCTTATGTGCAGGTGGGCATCGTCAGCTTCGGCTACGGGTGCGCCCAGAACGGCTACCCGGGCGTCTACACCCGTCTCAGCAACCCGTCGATCAATGCCTTCATTCGCGACGCCATGGCGACGAAGCGCTGACGCGCGTCTGATCTCGGGGATGCGCGTAGGCGCCGGCCGCACGCGGCCGGCGCCTACGTTTTCCGTTTGCGGCGCCAGCGATCGGCCGCCAATGTCCAGCACCGAGGAGACGCCCGCGGGATGCGTGACCAGCCCAATCGGCAACCGACGATCGCCGCGGCAGCTCGGCGCGCTATGTGCGTCATCGGGAGAGAATCCAGGCTCAGCCGCAACCCGGCCAGGGCGCCGGTCGTCATGAGTCGGCTTATCTCCAGCGCTCCGATTCCAACCCGATCGCCGATCGAGCCAACGGTGCGCCCAACAGCGGTTCGCGCGAATTCGGTCAAGAACCGGGGCATGAACCGCCCCGGCGAGAGACACTCGCCGCGTCTCACTGCATCCCGGTGGAAGAAGTCACCGCCGGCTCCAACAGTAATATCCGGGTCAGTGTCGCCAGTGCGCTGATTTGGCCGCTCTTGATTCCCGCGGGGAACGTGGCGGCCAGCACGATGGCGTTCGCCGCGTCGCCCCGGCCGGCGTGGATTGTCGGAGCCATGGCGACGCTGGCCGAGTTGCCGCTGACGGCATTGTCGGCTGTAACGTGAATGGCGGATTTGGGAGCCAGACTTGCGCGACGACCGAGCGCCGCGCTGATTGCAATCGCGGAGACGACGGAGAGCATGGCGACCTGAAGTAGACATAAATAGTGACAAAATCGAGGTGACCGGGCCGGAGATAGGTGTATCGATCCTGTTCTGGTTGGCCATCGAGC
>JADLCW010000245.1 GCA_020847015.1 Thermomicrobiales bacterium
CGCAGCGGGTGGAGCAGGCGGTCGGGGTGATAGACGCGATCGAGATAGGGGCGCACCTTGGCGCACAGCCAACCCCGCGTCATCGGATGATCGGGGTCGCCCCCGATGCGAATCGCGCGCCCATTCTGGACGGTGACGAGGGTGGCGCAGGTGTCGGGGCAATCGTGCGGGCAAGCGCCGCGCACGACGCGGAGGGGGGAGGACTCGATCATGGAGCGCGCCTCGCTTTCGGGCATGGCGGGACGACCGACGTTCACGCGGCAAGAATACCGGATCGCGACTGGGGCGCCGGATCGAGCGGGCGCTCGAGGTGGCGCCGCCCGGAGTTGGGCGCCCCTCACCAGCCGAATCGAACCAGACCTATATTCTTGGGGTAGTCGTCACAAACCAGTCTTCGGGACCCAGTTCCGCCAACTGCGCTGCTTGCATGCAGAGTTGATAGGTGGCTGACGCCGAAAGATGCGTCCCGACGAAATACTCAGAAGAGATCGGACGAGCCGCGCGTAGAGACGCCCGATCCCTGCTGACGAACTGCGGCATCGCTTCCGCTATGCGCAGCAATAACTCTTCGTCGAGGTCGAGAATCGCCTTCAGCGTCCGCTCGGATACATCTCACCATGTCTGCACCGGATACTCGTCTCCGAGTACGGTCACGGACAGCGGCGTCGTCCCGGTGACTCCATCGGGATGGGTCGGCGTGCGTTCCGGGCGGTCGGGGCCAAAATAGGGCCAAACGTCGAGGGCGCGCTCGGCTAACCGCTCGGCGCGGGACCGGATCGCCGCCTCATCCCAAGTTTCGGTCTGGGCGATGTCTCTGTTGATCTCCAGATGGCTTTGCGCGAGGATCGATCGCTTCTTGCCGAAATCCAGATTGGAAAGAGGACTGTTGTAGCCGGAGAGCGTGAGGTTGCCGATCGTATGCAGCCAAATGTCGTGGATCGTATCGGTATCATCACCGAGCGCGGCACGCCATTCCGGAGTCAGAGATTGCGGCATGACATGCTCGATCGTCAGGTTATCGAATGGAACCGGCTCCTTGTGATTGAATGACTGCTCGAGTTCTTCGAGGAGCAATTTTGTGACTTCCCGTCGATCTCCAGCTCCATACAGTCGCGCAGTGGTGAAGTGCTCCCGGAATTGGGCGTCCCGTGGGTATCCCTTGCCGGTCAGCACGTGCCGTACGGCATCCGCAAACGGCAAATCCGGCTGTTCGTGGTGGCGTCGCTTTGCCTGGCTGTAGAGAACCGGGAATTCCTTGTTGAGCCCAGATCGCGCGACACCGCAAACAAAGCGCCGCACCAGAAGATTGACGAGCGAATCGATGATGTCCACCAGATCGTTCTCGTTGAGATGACCCGCAGCTTCATCGGCATACAGGTTGAGCAGAAACGGATAAGCCACGGTCACCTTGAGGCGCGCGATGCGGGTCAATTGCCTCCGAAGCCCTGCACGATGCTCCGCACCCGGATCGAGGAGCCTGGCATAGTAGTTGGCGAAGGTGCGCAACTCCTTTAGGTAGTCGATCACCTCGTCCGCGCCGAGATCATCGACATCCTGCTTGAGTGAGAAATAGACGTTGTCCTGCTTGACGACCGTGCCTTTGCGCATCAGGAAGTGGCGGATAAACTCGGTCAGACTCCCCCCGAGCAAGCGCTGCATCGGGTCCCAATAGGTCTGATAGAGCAGCTCCTGCCGATCGGCCGGAATTCTCATGAAGAAGTAGTTCCTGATCAAATCAGCCTGAGACAGCGAGCGACCTTTGGCGTTCAAACTCTCAAAAATGAGGTGTGGATCGTCATCTCGGTCGAGCGTGATGCTGACGACGATAAGTCGGGCAACAATCGCACTGAACAACGCATCGATTGAAGGCGAGTCGCGACGGTGAATTTGCTTGGCAAAATAATTGTATGCCTTGGTGATTTGGTGATTGAAAAGATGCCCGTCACCTTCAACGACCGCACGAAATGCTTGACGATCCAATTGCGTGGGAAGGAGTTTGTACGAGTCGTCGCCGGCTTTGTATCTGTTCCTCAAGAGTACATCGTCAATCTCGTTCGCCAGGGTTCCGGTCTCGGACTTGCTTGCGTCCCGCAGCGCGGCGAGGAGCAGGAGAATCGTGGTCAGGCGCTGTTGTCCGTCGATGAGCAGGTACTTGGCAACACTCTGGGGAACCGTCGCTGTTGGCATGCTGACGATGGAACCGAGGAAATGCTGTCGAGCGTCTGTATCCAACGCCAACTCAGCAAGATCCTCCCACAAGACTTTCCACTCTTTCTGCTCCCAACTGTAGGCCCGTTGGAACAACGGAACGACATACTGCTTCGTTCCTTCGATGATGGATTGAAGACTCGTCTCCGACGCGTTCATTAGATGACTCCTTCGGCCCCGCCGGGTTTCCACGAATTCAGGACGCAATGCGAGCGGTCGTGAGCTGCCGCAGTGCAAACAGGCTATCCGAACTGAATCATGCGTGATGAGCCGGCGCAATGGGCGGGCGCCGTCGAACCAGAATCCGGCGCGATTCCAGGACTTCTTGACCGAGCAGGACGAGAACGGCGACGAGCGCACAGCCGAGCGCCCGGATCGACCCGGCTGCCTGCTGGCGCGGGAGCACGACGCCGTGCATTCGGCGCCAGCACGCCCGGCACATCGCCGGCGGCTGACGTAGACTGCGGGGCGGTGAAATTTGGGCAGGGGGCGGACTTTGAGCGCGACCACAGAACGATCTGACACCGGCGTCGGGATGAGCGGGGAGCAGATCAAGCGAGGCTTCACCCTTCTCGCCATCGCCACCTTCGCCGCTCAGATGGTCATCTACATCCCGCAGGCCATCAGCCCCAACTTCTTCCGCGATGTCATCGGCATGGACGGGGCGCTCAATGGCTATCTGGTCGCCATCCGCGAGGTGCCGGGATTCCTGCTCATCTTCGTCGCCGCGCTGCTGCTGCGACAGGGACTGGCCCGCGCCGCAAGCATCTCGCTGATCGTTGCCGGCATCGGCTACATCCTGTTCGCCGGAGCCAACACCTTCCTGGCGCTGATCATCCCGACGCTGATCAGCAGTGTTGGGTACCACTCCTGGTTGCAGTTGCAGGATGCGCTGGGGTTGTCGCTGGCCCGCTCCGGCGAAGAGGGCAGCGTACTGGGGCGCTTCCGCTCGATCGGCTTCGCTGGCACCCTGGTCGCGCTGATCGCCACCTTCCTCATTCTGCTGACTGTGGGTTGGGTCACCGGCGATCTGCGCGCGCATCAGGCTCCCTGGCTGCGCGGTCTCTACGTGGCCACCGGGCTCCTCGCCTTCTTTGGGGCCATCGTCGTGGTGCGCTTCCCCATCGCCGACGATGCCCGCGCCATGGCCCGGTCGGCCCCACGCATCACCTGGCGCAAAGAGTACGGGCTGTACTACTGGCTCACATTTCTCGACGGCTCGCGCCAGCAGATCTACTTCGCCTTCGCTCCCTTCGTGCTGGTCGAGGAGTTCCAGGTCGATGCCCAGACGCTGACGCTGCTGATGATCGTGGCGGCGCTCATCAACTGGCTCACCGGAAGCCATATCGGTCGCTGGGTGGACCGCTACGGCGAGAAGCGCATGCTGACCGTCGGCTACCTCATGCACCTGGCGGTGTTTCTCGGGTTCGCGCTCTCCCGCAATATCTGGCTGCTCTATCTGACCTATCTCGGCTACAACTTCCTGTTCCTGTTCTCCATCGGCACCACCACCTATCTGCGCAAAATCTGCCGCCGCGAGGATCTGGCTCCCAGTCTGGCGATGGGCGTGTCGCTGTCGCACCTGACGGCCATCGTGGTGCCGGTCATCGGAGCCACGCTGTGGAATCGACTGGGGTACCAGTTCCCCTTCCTGTTCGGCACCGTTTTCATCTTCATCTCGCTGTGGCTGACCCAGAAGATCGATGTCGACAAGCAGCGCATCACCGGCGCGCCGCTGCCGGCGACGCTGCGCCACGCATCCGAGGAGGAGATCGAAGCCGACGCACCCACGTTGCCTGGTCCCGGCGACGGCGTGATCGTGCAGCCAGTGGCAGCCGAAGGGCTGGTCGAAGCGGACGAACCCGAAACATCGGCGAAACCGGCGGCGACTGGCGGGGGCGGCGAGTGAGGCTCTATCTGGCCGGCCCCATGTTCACCAACGCCGAGCAGCAGTACAATCTGGCCTTGGCCGCCCGGCTGCGCGCGCATGGCTTCGACGTGTTCTGCCCCAACGAGAGCGAGCCGAACGACAAGACCCGTGACGACATCACGCCGCGGCTTATCTACGACGTGGACATCGCCGCCGTGGAATCGTGCAACGTGCTGATCTGCCAGGTGAGCGAGGACTCCGGAACCAACTGGGAGGCCGGCTATATGGACTGCCTCAGCCGCCGCGTCGACCCGACCCGCTACTACGGCGTCGTCGGGCTGGCGACCGACATGCGGTTGCGAACCCCGCCCCACCCGGACAAGCGCGGTCTCGACAATCAAGCGTTCCATGTCAACGCGCTGGTGGCGGGAGGACTGCAATCCTCGCTCGGGGTCTATCTGGACGAAGCGTCATTGACCGCCCGTCTGATCGAGATTCGGCGCGAGCGGGAAGGAGCAGGCGGGTGAGCGATGCGCCGATCCTCAACGTGACGGGCGAGCTGGTTGCGTTGGGTCCGCTGCGGCGCGATCTCATTCCGGTCTATGCCCGCTGGCTAAACGATTTCGCCACGCTGCGGTCGCTGGGCGCGCTGCCTGCCCCGCTGACCGAGGAAGCGGAAACCCGCTGGTTCGAGGCGGCCGCCAGCGGCGACGGCGAGGCGCGTGTTTTCACCATCTACGAGCGACCCACGTTGCGGCCGATTGGAACCTGCGATCTGCGCGACATCGACCACCGCAACCGCGTGGCGACGATGGGGATGCTGATCGGCGAGCCGGAGGCTCGCGGCAAGGGTTACGGCACGGAGGCGACGCAGTTGCTGCTGGATGTGGCCTTCACCGTGCTGGGGTTGCACTGCGTGTGGCTGACCGTCTACGCCTTCAATGAGGCCGGCCGGCGCTGCTATGAAAAAGCGGGGTTCCGCGAGGTGGGTCGCCGTCGTGAAAGCCGCCTGATGGGCGGCCGGCTTTGGGACGAGATCGTCATGGACATCCTCGCCCCGGAGTTCGCCAGTCCGGTGCTGGGGAAGATTTTTCAGCCAGATGCGCCGCGCCCAACCTGATCGGTCGCGTCCTCGCCGCACGCAAATGCGCGATCCTGCCCGGCGCCGCCGGGCAGGATCGCGCATTCGTCATCCGCGCGTGTTTGCTTGAGCCTACCCCGTCGTCGTGCCTTCGTAGACCAGATCGCGGCAGCGCGCCTCGACTTCCTTGGGATCGACAATGCGCTGAGCCAGACCGCCGGCGATGGCCGATGCGGCGACCGCGCCCGCCACGCGCGGCGCCACCCGCAAATCGAGACTGTCCGGAATCAGGAACTCGGGGTTCAATTGCTCCGGGCTGACCAGGTCGGCGATGGCTTGCGCCGCCGCGATCTTCATCGCGTCGTCGATGGCTCGCGCCTTGACATCCAGCGCCCCCCGGAAGACGCCCGGGAAGGCCAGCGAGTTGTTGACCTGGTTGGGAAAATCCGACCGGCCAGTCGCCACCGCCAGCGCTCCCGCCTCCTTGGCCAGATCGGGCAGGATCTCCGGGGTCGGGTTGGCCAGCGCGAACACCAGCGGGTTGGGAGCCATCGAGCGCACGATCTGCGGCGTCAGGGTGCCGGGGGCGGAAAGCCCGATAACGACATCGGCGCCGGCGACCACCTCGGCCAGCGTGCCGGTGCGGCGCTCGCTGTTGGTCAGCGCGGCGATTTCGAATTTCGAGACATCCATGTGGCGGCTGCGACCTTCGTAGATCGCGCCTTCCCGGTCGCACAGCACCAGATCGCCGACGCCGAGCGCCAGCAGCAGTTTGGAAACGGCCACCCCCGCCGCCCCGGCCCCGTTGATGACGACCCGCAGATCTTCCAGTCCGCAGCCGCGCAGTCGCGCCCCGTTCAGCAGCGCGGCGGTGACGACAATGGCGGTGCCGTGCTGGTCGTCGTGGAACACCGGCATGTCCAGCCGCTCGCGCAGACGCCGTTCGATCTCGAAGCAGCGCGGCGCGGAGATATCCTCCAGGTTGATGCCGCCGAACACCGGCGCGATATCGCAGACGATCTCGACGATCTCATCCACTCCGCGCGCCGCCAGGCACACCGGGAAGGCTTCCACTCCGGCCAAGGTATGGAAGAGCACCGATTTGCCCTCCATCACCGGCAGCGACGCCCGCGGCCCGATGTCGCCCAACCCCAGCACCGCCGACCCGTCGGTGACCACGGCCACCAGATTGCCCTTGGAGGTGAGATCGGTGACTTCGGCCGGGTTCTCGCGAATCACCCGCGCCGGGGTCAGCGCGGCCGGCGGCACGTAGAGCACGTTGAGAATGTGGTGATCGCGGATGGGGATCTTGGAGCGGATCTCCAGTACTCCGCCGTGGCGTTTGCGTAGATCGATCGCCTCGTCGCGGAAGCTGCGCCCTTCGGAGCGGGTTCCGGTCTGACCGGGCAACAACCGCCCCTCGTAGACATAGCGGCGGGTTTTCTCGGCGACGACTTCGGGGGCGATGTCGACGCTGGCCTCGCCGGCCTCCAGCGCCGCCCGCACCACGGCCGCAGCGATGGCCGGAGCCACCCGGAAGTCGAAGATGCGCGGCACGATGTAGTCGGGGTGCAGTTCATCCGGATGGATGATGCCGGCCAGCGCGCGTGCGGCATACAGCAGGGTGCGCAGCCGGATGCTGCGCGCGCGGCAATCCAGCAACCCGCGGAAGACGCCGGGGAACACCAGCGAGACATCCATCGTGTTCGGGTAGTCAGAGCGACCGGTGGCGATCACCCGGGCGCCGGCGGCGCGCGCCGCGGCGGGGTCGATCTCCGGTTCCGGCACCGACAGGGCGAAAACGATGGGGTCCGGGGCCATGGAGCGGATCATCGCCTCATCGACGACGCCGCCCGTGGAAAGCCCGATGAAAACATCGGCCCCCTGGAGCATCTCGGCCAGCGAGCCGCGCCGCTCCTCCAGGTTGGTTTCCTTGGCGAGATAGGCCTTGGCCCAGTTCATCCGCTCCGTGCGGTATTTGTGGATGGCTCCGGCCCGGTCGCAGACGACGAGGTTTTTCACCCCGGCCCGGTACAGCAGACGGGCGACGCCGATGCCGGCCACCCCCGCCCCGCTGATGACGACCTTGACTTCCTCGATCTGCTTGCCGACGACTTGCAGCGCATTCAGCAATCCGCCCAACACCAGAATGGCCGAACCATGATGCTGGTTGGAAAAGACGGGGATGTCGGCCGCCTTGTCCAGATGGTCCTGCACCGTGAAGGCCTGCGGGGCGGAAATGTCATCGATGCAGATCGCCCCGAAGGTGGGCGTCACCGCCAACCCGGTGCGAATGATCTCCTGCGGATCGGTCGTGTCGAGACAGAGCGGAAAGGCGTCGATGCCGGCGAACGTTTTGAAAATGACGCTCTTGGCTTCCGCGATGGGCAGCGCCGCCTCGGGCGGACCGCCGGCGCGACCGAAAATGTCGGAGCCGTCGGTCAAAATGGCGACGGTGTTGCCGCGGCAGGTGAGATCGAACGAGAGAAGCGGGTCTGCCTCGATGGCCAGGCAGGCCTCAGCCACGCCCGGCGTGTAGACCAGCGACAAAATAGCCCGATCGCGAATCGGCACCTTGGAGTGGACGCCGATCAACCCTTGAAAGCGGCGACGATAGTCGAGTCCTTCGTCGCCCGAGGAAACCCAGATATCACGTTCCACGCGTTGCCCCCGTTCGGCATGCGCCATCAGACCGCCGACCAACGGAGTATGCATTGTACGCCTGTCGGAAAGCGGGCGTCCGTGCGGCATCGACCCGATTTCAGCCGACGGTGCGGGTGAAGCGCTCAATGGCCTCGGTCAGCTCGTCCAACAGCGCCTCGCGATCGTCCGGACCGGAACCGACGACGCAGCCGCGGATGTGATCTTCCAGCACCAGCAGCCCGGTGGCCCGCGCCCCGGCGATGATCGCCGAGAGCTGCGTGAGGATGTCGAGGCAATACTGATCTTCCTCGACCATGCGCTGGACGCCGCGCACCTGTCCCTCCAGCCGCCGCAGGCGGTTGAGGATGCGCGTCTTGTCCTCGGCGTACGAGGGATCCTTCGCCTTGGCGGCGACATCGTGGCAGGGGAGGGGCGTGGCGTGCTTGGCGTTCATGCTCGAATGATACCCCCTCGGGGTACGTGCGCCAAGACCAAGCGGGTCGGCGGGACTTGACGAAATACCGCAGGGGGGTATACTGAATGCAGATGCCCGAGGGGGGTATCGACGACTCAGCTACGGATGAAATCAATGAGCGCGACCGACACCGCGACCACGACCGATGTGACACTGCCCGTCGAGGGCATGACCTGCGCCTCCTGCGTGCGCCGCGTGGAGAAGGCGCTGGAGAAAACCCCGGGGGTGGTCGCGGCCCGCGTGAATCTGGCGACTGAGCGGGCCACCGTGACCGTGGATCCGGCGCGCGCCGCCGTCGCCGATCTGACGCGGGCGATCGAAGCGGCCGGCTATCAGGTCGGAGAGCTCGAGACGCCGCCGACCCAACGACCAGTCTCGGTGTCGGTTGTCGCCGCATCGGAACCAGCCGGCGAAACCGAGGTGTCGCTGCCCATCGAAGGCATGACCTGCGCGAGCTGCGTGCGGCGCGTTGAAAAAGCGCTGGCGGCCGTGC
>JADLCW010000246.1 GCA_020847015.1 Thermomicrobiales bacterium
ACTGCTCGTTCCCCTGCGTCGGAGGACCCATGGCTCGTCTCACCCGGATCGCGCTGCTCGCCGTGCTGGCCACCTTCGGGCTGATCGTCTTTGGCGGTCTGTCGCGCATGCAGCCCGATCCCGGGTGTGCGGACTGGCCGCGCTGCCAGGGCGCATGGTTCCCGCCGCTGGAGCCGGGGTTGGTGGTGGAGTGGTTGCACCGGGCCATCTCCGCCTCCATCGGCGTCGTGCTGCTGGCGACGGCGCTGGTCGCCGCCACGACCGTCGGCGTCTCAGCGCGGACCCGGGCGGCGGCCTGGAGCGGCGTCGCGCTGGTGGTCGCCCAGAGTCTGGTCGGCGCGCTGGCGCTGGGGCCCGCGGCGCCGTCCTGGGCTGGCATCGTGCACCTCGGGTTGGCGATGATTCTGGTCGCCGTCGCGCTGTTGACCTGGTTCTCCGCGGCGGTGGATCGCGGCGCTCCGGTCTGGCTGGCCAGCGTGGCCGCTCCCGACCGCCCCGCCGATGAGCGATTCCGCCGCGCCGCCGCGATCGCGGCGGCCGCCATGTTCGCGCTCATCCTGTCCGTGGCCGCCTCGAACGCGGCCGGGATGGCGGCGGCGTGCGCTTCGTGGCCGCTGTGCCCGCCCGAGACGACGTCGGGCGCGCTGGCCGCCGATCCGGGCAGCATCGGGTTCCGCTTCACGACATTGGCCAGCGCGGTCATCGTGCTCGCCATCGCCTGGCGCGCCTGGCGGGGAGCCGCTCCGGCCGCCGCCCGGGTCATCACTGCGGCCGCGCTGGGTCTGGTGGCGCTGCAAGGCGCCGCGGCCGGCGCGGCGGCCGCGTTGCAGCACCCCGATTGGCTCGGTCCGGTCTATCTCGCGACCCTGACCCCGTTGTGGGCAGCCATGCTGGCGCTCGTGTTCGTCGCCGGGTTGGGGACCCGGGTGGTTCCGGCGATGGCGACGGTCGGCGGCGGGTCCGGCGGATCCGGCATCGCCACCGTTGAGCCTGGATTCGATCTCCCGGCGGTGCTGGGTCGTCTGCGGCAGACGGCGCAGGACTACCTGACCCTGACCAAACCGGGCATCATGAGTCTGCTGCTGACGACGACGCTGGGAGCGATGCTGATCGCCGCAGCCGGGCTGCCGCCCTTCTGGCTGCTGGTCGCCACGCTGGTGGGCGGCGCGCTCGCCTCCGGCGGAGCCAGCGCGCTCAATTGCTACATCGACCGCGACATCGACGCCCGCATGACCCGCACTCGCAGCCGCCCCTCGGCGGCGGGGCGCATCTCGCCGCAGGCCACGCTGCGCTTCGGGGTGGCGCTGTCCGCGATCGCCGTGGTCGAGTTGTGGATCGCGGTCAACCCGCTGGCGGCGGTGCTGGCGCTGATCGGCAATCTCTTCTACGTGCTGGTCTACACCTACTGGTTGAAGCGGCGCACCCCGCAGAACATCGTCATCGGCGGCGCGGCCGGCGCGGTGCCGCCGCTGGTCGGCTGGGCGGCCGTCACCGGAGAACTCTCGATTCTGGCCTGGGGGTTGTTCGCCATCATCTTCCTCTGGACCCCGCCCCACTTCTGGTCGCTGGCGCTGCTGAAGCAGGGCGAGTATGGCCGGGTGGGGGTGCCGATGCTGCCGAACGTGGCGGGGGAAGCAGCGACCCGCACCCAGATCGCGCTCTACACGGCGGCGCTGTTCGTGCTCTGCGTGGCCATGACCCCCTTCGGGTTGGGCTGGATTTATCTGGTGGGCACGATCGCCGTCAACGGCGTCTTCCTCTTCTACGCGCTGCGCTTGTATCTGAACCCGAGCAAGGCTGCGGCGCGCGCCATGTTCTTCTACAGCCTGTGGTACCTGGCGCTGGCCTATGGCGTCGCGGTGGTGGATCGGTTCGTGCTTGGGTAGGGTCGGAGTCACGCGTCGCGCGTCATGAGTCGCACGCAACCACCGCGTTGCCCGAGCGCGGGCGTCGAACTCCCGCTTTCGCCGTTTGCCGCGTGACGTGTCGCTGCGTCCGGAGGATCCATGAACGTGAACGCCTCCAACCCCACGCTGGAGACCATGATCCTGTTGCGCAACGTGGAAACCTTTTCGCCGGCGCCCGTGCTCGATGACGAGTTGCGCAATATCCTCGCGGTCGCCCGCTGGACCGGCAGTTCCATGAACCGCCAACCGTGGGAATTCATCGTCGTGCGCGATCCGGACATGCTGCGGGCGCTGGCCGAAACCCAACCCAATCTGGCGTGGTGGGCCGGAGCGCCGCTGGCCATCGTGGTGGTGATGACCGGTCAGCACCCGACGCTGGAGACCTTCGACGAAGGGCGGCTCACCGAACGGATCATGCTGGCGGCGGCGTCGCAGGGACTCGTCGCCGGGCTGAGTTGGCCGGACACCAAAGAGGCGCTCCGGCGAGTGGTCGAACTGCTGGGCACGCCGGAGGGCAAGCCGCCGCGCTCCATCATCGGCATCGGCAACCCGACCGCGGCGGAAGAGCAGCCGCCGGCGATGCGGTCGGCGCTGCTGGGCCGCGAACCGGCCGGCAATCGCAAGCCGCTGTCCGGGATGGTGTTTTCCGAGCGCTACGGCGTCCCGGCGCATCTGGAGCCGCCGACGGCCGAGCGGTCGCCGCCCGTCCCCTGAACAGATCTGCGAGCGCCCCAACAGGCTCCCGGCGGGCGTTTGCCGCGCGTTCATCCTCCGGGCGCGGCGACCCGACGCGCGTCGTCCGGTTTGCGTCACGCCCGGCAGCGGCTCCGACCGCCGGAGCCAGGCGCCCGAGATGAGGCGCCTGGGCGTTCACCCCTGGCGACCCCCCAAACATTGCCATTGACACTGGGCAATTTCCGGCTATATTGGAAGATACTCGGCCAAGTGGTCGCCAAGCGACCCCTCAATACAATCCGTCGCCCCCGGCATCGGAGGACGAATGGACGCTGATCGCTTCGACGCCCTGACCCGACGAGTCGTCACGGTCGTGGAGACCCGCCGGGGCGCCCTGCGCTGGCTCACCGGTGGATTGGGCGCGCTTGCCGCCGGACGCGGGCCGGGCGACGAGGCCGAGGCGCGCAAGAAGTGCAAAGGCTCGAAGAAGAAAAAGCCGTGCGGGGGCGTTTGCATCCCCAAGACGGCCTGCTGCACCGACCGCAAGCTCGGCCGGTGGCTGAATAACGGGACCACCATCGGTTGCCAGCGGTGCACCAGGGGCAAGGTCAAGACGAATTGCCTGGACGGGAAGCAGTGCTGCAAGGATGGCAAATGCGGCGCGCGGTGCTGCG
>JADLCW010000247.1 GCA_020847015.1 Thermomicrobiales bacterium
GACGGGCGCGCCGTCGCGTCCAAATCGGCGGCCATGAACTGAGGGGAAAACGGCGCGGCGTCAGTGGGGGCGCCGAGCGACGATGAAGCAGCGATGGGCGGGAGGCTGGACAGATCTACGGGCGCGACGCATGGCGCACCTCCGCGAGGATGGGGACCGGCGTCGCCGGCGGCGGCCGGGAACGCCGCCTACGCTACGCCTTTTCGGTGCAGTGTCAAGCATCAATGCCGTATTTACTCGCCCGCCGAAGGTAGCCTGCGCTACGCAAGGCGCACCGGCGCAGCCAGCCTAACGGCGAAGCGCCGCGGGTCTCCCGCGGGGCGCGGGGCGACCCGACGCCGCCGATTCGCGTCGGCGCGGCCGCCTGGCCCGCAGCGGCGCGGGGCGGTCTGCCGGGATGCGGATCGCGGCGGCATCGTTCTCCGGGCAACGCGGCTTACGGCACGAGCGGCGGCCGCTCCTCGGCGTGCTGTTCGCGCAAGGCGCGCACCTTTTCTTCCAGTTCCTCGATCCGCTGAACGAGGCAAAGCATGGTGTCGCGGTCGGGATCGGGCAATGTTTCGATGCGGCGGGTTTCGCCGCTGTGCGGGTCGCGCCAGCTCACCGCCCGGGCCGGGATGCCGACCGCGGTGGCGTGCGGCGGCACATCGCGCAGCACCACCGAGCCGGCGCCAATCTTCGCCCCTTCGCCGATGGTGATCGCCCCCAGCACCGAAGCGCCGACGCCGACGGTGACGCCCGGCTCCAGCGTCGGGTGACGCTTGCCGGTCTCCTTGCCGGTGCCGCCCAACGTTACGCCCTGATAGAGCGAGCAGTCATCGCCGACGATCGCCGTCTCGCCGATGACCACCCCCATGCCATGGTCGATCATGACGCCGCGGCCGATGGTCGCGCCGGGGTGAATTTCGATCCCGGTGATGCCGCGCGCCGCATGGCTGACCAGCCGGCCCGACAATTTGAACCCGTGCCGCCACAATCCGTTGGCGACCCGGTGCAGCGTCAGCGCGTGCAGCCCCGGGGAGGCGAGCACGACTTCCAGCGTGGAGCGCGCGGCGGGGTCGCGCTCACGGATAGCCCGGATCTCCGGCGACATCAACATCACGCAAGCCTTTCGCCGGCGAGGCCGGCTGACGGTCGGTCGCCCGGCGCATCACGCCGCTTCGGCGCGCTCAGGCCAGGGCGTCGCAACGGATCGCGTGCCGACGACGGGCGGGATGCCCGCACTCAGTCGGCGCTGACCTTGGCGGCCGGCTTTTCAGCCGGTTTGTCGGCCGCGCTCGCCGCCGCTTTCGTCGGCTCGGCAGTTTTCTTCTCGCCTGCGTCGGATTTGCCGTTGCCGGATTTGCCATTGGACTCGCTGGCCGCTTCGGAAGTCTTGGCCGCCGCGACATTTTTCGATTTGCTGTCCGTGATGTACCAGCCGGAACCTTTGAACACAATGGGAGTCGGCTGAATCACGCGGTGGATGGCGCCGTGACACTCCGAGCATTCAGTGAGCGGCTCATCGGCAAATTTCTGAAACGCATCGAATCCGTGACCGCATTCGTCGCATTGATAGGTGTAGGTTGGCATGGCCTGCGTGGCGCTCCCATGGCGATATTCGACCGAAACCCGCATCGCGTCGGAGTGTAGCGGATTGCTCGACACGACTAAAGTATCTTAATGGAAGTATAGCACCGCCGCGAACACTCCGCCCGCCGTCGGCGCGCCCGTCGCGCGGGCTGCCATCGTCGTTCGCAGCGCGCGGGCCACGGCGCGCCGTTACACGTCAGTCTGGTCTTCCCAGTTCGGCCCGGCGCTCACTTCGACAATCAGCGGAACCTTGAGCTGGGCAGCTCCTTCCATCGTGGCGCGCACCAGCGCGGCCGTCTCGGCGAGATCTTCCTCGGCCACCTCGAGCACCAGTTCGTCGTGGACTTGCAGCAGCATCCGGGCCTGCAGGTCCGTCCGTTCCCGCAGCGCGGCATCCAGCCGGATCATGGCGATTTTCATGATGTCGGCAGCTCCTCCTTGCAGCGGCATGTTCTTCGCCTGCCGTTCGGCCGCCATCCGCAGTTGGCCGTTCGGCGACACGAGATTCGGGTAGGCGCGCCGCCGGCCGCTGGGAGACATCACGTAGCCGTGCTTGACTCCGAAGGCGACAGTTTCGTCGAAAAACTCGCGCACCCGCGGCAGCCGCTTCCAGTAGTCCTCGATGAACTTCGTGGACTCCTCGCGCGACAACCCCGTATCGCGCGACAACCCGAAGGCTTGCATCCCGTAGAGCACGCCGAAGTTGACCGTCTTGGCGATGCGCCGCATGTCCGGCGTGACGTCTTCCGGGGCCACGCCCGCCACGATGGCGGCCGTGGCGCGGTGGATATCCGCCCCGGCGTTGAACGCGTCCAGCAGGAACGGATCGCCCGACATGTCGGCCAGCAGTCGCAACTCGATCTGCGAGTAGTCGGCCGCGAGCAGCACCGCATTGGGCGCCAGCGCGCGACCTGGGCGGCGGTCGGCGATGAACGCCTCGCGCACGCGCCGCCCCAGCTCGGTGCGGACCGGAATGTTCTGCAGATTCGGGTCGGTGCTGGAGAGGCGACCGGTGGCGGCGATGGTCTGGTTGTAAGAGGTGTGGACTCGCCCGTCGTGGGGATTGACCTGGGTCGGGAGCACGTCGATGTAGGTCGATTTCAGCTTGCCCAGCGTGCGGTACTCGAGAATCAGATCGACGATGGGGTGCTGCTCGCGCAAACTCTCCAGCACGTCGGCATCGACCGAGTAGCCGGTTTTGGTCCGGCGCCCGGCCGGCAGCGCCAGTTCCTCGAACAGCAGCGCGGCAAGCTGCTTGGGCGAGTTGACATTCACCTCCCGCCCGGCCAGTTCGGCCATTTCGGTTTCCAGCTCGGTCATCCGCTCGGTCACTTCGGCGCTCAGCTTCTTCAGAAAGGGCACGTCGATGGCGATGCCGGCCGCCTCCATCCGCACCAGCACGGGGACCAGCGGCTGCTCGATCTCCTCCAGAACCGGAATCAGCCCCTCGTCGGCGATGCGCGGGCGAAACACCTCGACCAGCGCGTAGGTGGCTTCGACATCGCCGCAGGCGTAGTCGCCGGCTTCGGCTGAATCGACCAGATCCATCGTCAACTGGTTCCGCCCCGTGCCGATCAGGGCGGTGATCTCGGTCATCTCGACACCGAGATGGCGGAAGGCCAGTTCTTTCAGCCCAACTTTGTTTTCGCCCAGCAGATAGGCGGCGATCATCGTCTCGAAGGCGAGATTGGCGAAGGGGAAGCCGTGGCGCTCCAGCACCGCCATGTCGTACTTGGCGTGGTGGGCGTACAGGCGCAGCGCCGGATCGGCGAGCAGCGGAGCCAGCGCGCCACGCACCGCTTCCTCGCTCAGTTGCGGTCGCGCCCCGGGCCGGTGGCGCAGCGGCACGTAGAACGATTCGTGGGGCGAAACGGCGAGGGCGATGCCGACCAGATTGGCTTCCAGCGAATCCAGCGAGTCCGTTTCCACGTCGATCGCCGCCGCGCCCGTTTCGTTCAGCCGCTCGACCAGCTGCGCCAATTGCTCCGGCGTCCCGACGATGGTTCGCTGCGACGGCGGTCGATCGGCGACCGGTTTGGCTTCGGCGCGTTCGCTTTTCGGTTCCGGCAGCCGGTTCAGCATGCCGCGCCCGAACTCCAGTTCGCGAAACAGATCGACGATCGCCTCGCGGTCGTAATCGCCAACGCGGCTGCGATCGAGATCGAGCGGGATGTCGAGATCGCGGCGGATGGTCGCCAGTCGCAAACTGAGGCGAGCGAGATCGGCGTTGTTGGCGATGGCGTTGCGCGCGCGGGTGGGGGTGATGTCGTCGGCGTGGGCGAGAATCTCCTCCACCCCGCCGAAGCGACCGATGAGCGCCTTGGCGGTTTTCTCGCCGATGCCGGGCACGCCGGGGATGTTGTCGGAGGTGTCGCCGACCAGCGCCTTGTAGTCGGGCACCAGATCGGGTCCGAAACCGAAGCGGGCCAACACCGCCGCCAGGTCGTAGATGCGCAGGTCATTGAAGCGCTGCGCTCCCGGCAGCGTCACCGTCACGTTGTCGTCGACCAGCTGCAGCAGATCGCTGTCGCCGGTGACGATGACCACGCGCAGATCGCCCTCGTGGGAGCAGCGGGCGGCGAGCGAGCCGATGACGTCATCCGCTTCGAATCCGTCGCGCCGCTCGATCGGGATCGCCAACGCGTCGACGAACTCCTCGATGCGAGCGACTTGCGGTCGCAGATCGTCCGGCATCGGACCGCGGTGGGCTTTATAGTCGGCATACTCTTCTTCGCGGAAGGTTCGCCCGCCCTCCAGCGCGACCACGGCGTAGTCCGGTTGTTCGCGGCGGATGACGTCGAGCAGCATGGCGGCGAAGCCGAAGACGGCGTTGGTTTGCTCGCCCGTGCTGGAGGCGATGCTGGGGGGCATGGCGTGGTAGGCACGGAAAATGAGTCCGTAGCCATCGACCAGCATCAGCACCGGGCGCTCGGGCCGCGCGCCCTCGCCCTCGCCGGAATCCGCCATATCCCGCCTCCTCGCCGCCGCTCGTCCGCACTGCCAAGTGTAGGCGATGCCGCCGCCCCAGCCGCCTCGCCGCCTCCGTTCTGGTGACGTCCGACTCCTGCCTCGTGACTCCCATCGCTATACTCTGAGCCGAAATCGTCGTCCCCATCATTCACCCTGGGAAGGGAGCATTCGCACATCCATGGATCCTCTCCTCGCGCAGCGGGTCGCTCAAACAGCCTGCGACAATGTGGAACGGGTCGTCGTCGGCAAGCGGCGCGAAGTGCTGCTGGTGCTGGTGGCGTTGCTCTGCCGCGGCCATGTGCTGCTGGAAGACGTGCCCGGCGTCGGCAAAACCGTGCTCGCCAAGGCGATCGCGCGCACCCTCGGCTGCTCGTTCAAGCGCATCCAGTTCACACCCGATCTGTTGCCCAGCGACGTCACCGGCGTCAACGTGTTCAATCAGGAATCGGGGCGCTTCGAGTTTCGCCCCGGTCCGATCGTCGCCCAGCTCGTGCTGGCCGACGAGATCAACCGGGCCACGCCGAAGACGCAGGCAGCGCTGCTGGAGGCGATGGAAGAAGCGCAGGTCACCGTCGACGGCGTCACCCACCGGTTGCCCGACCCCTTCGTGGTGCTGGCCACCGAGAACCCGATCGACTACGAAGGCACCTTCCCGCTGCCGGAAGCGCAGCTCGACCGCTTTCTCATTCGGTTGTCGCTGGGTTATCCGGGTCGCGCCAACGAACTGGAGATGCTCGATCGTCAGCAACGCGCCCACCCGCTGGCGGCGCTGGAACAGGCCGTGGGGGTGGATGAACTGCTGGCCGCGCAAGCCGCGGTGCACGAGGTCCATGTGGCGCTGCCGGTCAAGGAGTACATCCTGTCGCTGGTGGAAGCGACGCGCATCCACGAGGATGTCTATCTGGGGGCCAGCCCGCGCGGCTCGCTGGCGCTCTACAACACCGTGCGCGCCTGGGCGGCAATTCAGGGGCGCGACTACGTGATCCCCGACGATGTGAAACTGCTGGCCGAACCGACCCTCGCTCACCGGGTGATCGTCAACCCCTCGGCGCGGATCAAGAACGTCGACAGCCGGGTGGTCGTCGCCGACATTCTGGCGCGCACTCCGGTGCCGGGGGCGCAGCCGCTCAACGCGGCGACCCGGGGCTGGGGACGGGCATGATGCGCCGGCGCGCCACGTGCCGCGGGAGCGCGGTCCGGTGAACGCGCTGAAACTGCTGTTGCTGCTGCTGGCCGTTCTGGTGCTGGGTCAGACGACCCAATGGCCGGTGGCCGACCAGGCGGCGTTGGCGCTCGGCGGGTTGATCGTCTTCGCATGGCTTTGGAGCCGACTCAGTCTGCGGGGGCTGACCCTGGAGCGGACGCTCACGGCCGATCGCGCGCAGGTCGGCGGCGTGGTGCGCGAGCAGATCGTGCTGCGCAACACCGGTCGTCTCGGCAAACTGTGGCTGGAGGCCGCCGACCGCTCCACCCTGCCCGGTCATGCCGCTGGTCGCGCGCTCCACGTGCGCGGGCGCTCCAGCGCCGCCTGGGAAGTCGTGACGCCCTGCGTGCGGCGCGGTCGCTACCGTCTTGGTCCGATGATGTTGCGCGGCGGCGACCCGCTCGGCATTTTCCCGGCTCGTCTCACCGCTCCCGACGCGCACGACGTGGTGGTCTACCCGGCGATGGTTCCCCTGCCCGACGCGCCGGCGCCGGTCGCCGCGCTGGATGGCGGAGTCACCCAGGATCGCCGCACCCAGAATGTCACGCCCAGCATCGCCGGCGTGCGCGACTACACTCCCGGCGATGCCTACAACCGCATCAGTTGGAGCCAGACGGCGCGGCGCGGGCGGCTGATGGTCAAGGAGTTCGACCGGGATCAAACCGCCGATGTGTGGCTGGTGCTGGATCTCGACCGCGCCGTCCATCTGCCGGCGGACCGCCGGCCGCGTCTCGAACCGGACGCCGCCGGCGTCTGGCCGATCGAGGCGTGGCTGGATTCCACCGAGGAATACGCCGTCGCCATCGCCGCTTCGCTGGCGCATCACTTTCTGAGCGAGGGGCGCAATGTCGGACTGATCGCCACCGGGGCGCATCTGGAAATACAAACCCTCGATCGGGGCGACCGACAATTGGTGAAGATGCTCGAATCGCTGGCGGTGGTGACCGCTGACGGACATTCGCCGCTGGCGGAAATGCTGCTCGCCGAAGGGCGGCGATTCACTCGGCAGGCGGGGCTGGTGGCGATCACCCCCTCCACCGACGACCGCTGGGTGGGCGCGCTGTCCGAGCTTGCCGCGCGCGGCGTGCGCACCTCGGCGGTGGTGGTCGAGCCATCGACCTTCGGCGATGCGCCGCCGTCGTTGCTGGCGGTTTCCGCGCTGCTGGCGGCGGCCATCCCGACCCAACTCGTCAAGTACGGGGACCGGCTGGCGGCGACACTGAGCGCCGCCGCCAGCAGCAACCCGGTCGGCCAGATGCGGCGGCGCTGAGGAGCGGCCGCCGCCTCGACGCCAATCGCAGAGGCTGAAAAACCCGAGCGACGATCGGGCGCATCGTGAAACTGCTCCGGAACGACCCGCGCGGCGTCCCCGTCGCTCGACCCGAGACATCCTGCGCCGCAACGAGTGTTCGCCGCAACCCCGTCGATCGTGCGACCCGCGCCCGCTTGCCCCGGCGCAATGCCGTCCCGGCGTGACCCGGCGATGGCGCAGGCCGGCATCGCTCAAGCGTCCGCCGGCGTGAACGTCGGGAATGGCGTCGTCAGCGGCGGGGGTTCGGGGATAAAGCCGAGCGCCGCGAGGTAGGCCGGACGCAGGCGCTCCCAGCCGCGCTCCGCCACGCGCGCCCGGCTGGCCTCGCTCAGCGCGCCAATCGGCTGACCGTGCAGCGCGCGAATCGCGACGACGAGCGCGTCGACATCCGTGCGGACGACCGGGAACGGGGTGCCGACGAGGTTTCCCTGGAGGAGTTCGCCGGCGACCACGAGTCGCCGATCCGCCGGGTATTCATTCATCGGCGGCGCGTCGGGAACCAGCGTCGGCAGTCCGCACGCCATCGCTTCCAGGATCGGCAGCCCCACCCCTTCGTAGCGCGAGGGCTGGATAGCGACATCCCCGTCGGTGTACTGCTCCTCCGGCTCGACGGTGGCGCCGAGGAGGCGAACGTTGCCTGGCCACGCGGCCTCCAGGCGCTCCTGGGCGCGGACGATGAACGGGATCCCGGGGCAGCGGCGGGCCGCCTCCAGCACGAACTGCGTGCCCTTGCGGTCGCCGTCGCCCCAGCCGCGACAGTGGAGAAAGACGTCGGCCCGCTCCCGCCGGCGGAAAGCGAACCGGCCGCCATCCACGGCATGCGGGATCTCCACCGTCCGAGCACCGAGACCGACCGCGGTCAACATTTCGGCGCAAGACCGCGTCGGCGCGACAAAGCGGTCGATCAGAGGCACATCGGGGTGGGCCGGCGCGAACCACTCGGCGTTTGGCATGAGCGCCGTGCGCACGCCACAGCGCCTGGCGAGTCGCCAGAGATCGGGGGCGTACCCGGCCTGGATCGCGAATACGGCGTCGAGTCCGGCGAGCCACGCCGCCACCTCGGCGCCCGGCATCTCCAGACTGCCGATCTGGCATCGGTCGTCGAGTCCGGTCCGATTCAGCCCGAAGCGCGGGTGGTCGAGCACGAGCCAGCGGTCGAATGGGAGGTGGGCGTAGAAGTCGCGCGCCGTGTTTCCCAACCCGGTGGCGCAGGCGAACCCGACCAGCCCGACCCGGGCAACGCTCCCGTCGCCCGGGTCAGGCGGTGGTCCCGTTCGCACATCCTGGAATCTATCGGGTAGCGCGTCGCGCACCTCAGCTCGACACGCACGCCCCGGAACCTGCCGGGAAGGGAGCCGGGCACTTCAGACCGGGGCAACATTCAGCGTCGCGCGTGCAGTAGCCGACGTTCGTGCTGTTCGCCGGCAGGCACTGGTAGCAGATGCCGTATATGGCATTGCAGATGCCGGAGCTGCACTGGCCGTCGGTGGTGCAGGGCGAGCCATTGGGGAGGCACGCGCCGCAATCGACGCTCTTGCCGCAGATCGTCCGCGAACCGCAGATCCCCTGACAGGTCGGCGTGCAGCAGCGGCCGTCATACTGGACCTGGCCGGCGCCGCAGCAAATGCTCCCGTGACGGCCGTTCGACGCGCGATCGGTCGGCGGTGGGACGCATTTGCCAGAGCAGCAATGGCGACCTTTCCTGCAGGTCTTGCCGTTGTTCTTGCAGGGGCGATCCCCGCCGTGGTGGTGGTGCTTGGCCGAACCAGGCGCCGCCGCGGTCAACAACCCGGCGGC
>JADLCW010000248.1 GCA_020847015.1 Thermomicrobiales bacterium
GAACTGGCTCCAGTACCGCTCCATCGCCCGGTCGAGATCGCGCACCACGACGGCGACCTGGTCGACCGATTGCACCCCCGGCAAACGCTGCGCCACGATCTCCCCTCCTTCGCCTGGACGGACCCGGACGCGGTCGGCGCATCGGCGCGGCGACCGCAGGCGGCGATGGTCGCACACCGGGCGAGTCGGCGTCTCGGCGCGTTTCCATCGCGGCGCATGGCGCGGCGCGTGGCGCGGCGGCTGCGCCGATTTCTTGCCATGCAGCCGCCGAACCGGGGAAAGATCAGTGCGGCGCGGGTTGTCCGTCCCGGCTGGCCACGCCCTCGCCCGGCGTCACCGTGACCCAGGCATCGTCGCCGAAGGTCGGCTTCGGCACGGGGGCGGTTCCCGCCGCGCGAGCGGCGCGCGACGCGGTGCGCGGCCAGCACCCGGCGTTCGAGCAGCGCATCCCGCTCGGGCAGCACCGGGCGCCATAGCGCGTGCTGCAGCAGCGCATGCTGCTGGGGCAGCCGCCCTGGAACCCCCACGAGGAATTGCCGCAGCATTTCCAGTTCCAGTCGTTGCTGAAACAGTTGTTGCCGCAGCAGACGTTGTACCCCTTGGGGACGCAGACGTGGACCCCGGCGACCGTGCTGCACTCGTAACCCGGCAGGCAGGTGATGGTTCCGCCCGGGGTGCGGCATCTCGTGCCGCCGTTGCCCGGGTTCCCATTCCACCAGTTGCCATTATTTAACTGGCAAACCCCGGAGCGGCAGCGACCGTTGCAGCAGTCCTTGTTGCGCGAGCAGCGGGAACCCCAGCCGCGGCAGGAATTCTTGTTGCGATTCTTGTGTTTTTTCTTTTTCGCCTCGGCATCCTCGACCGTCGCCGCCGCAGCCGCCAGCGATCCGGCCAGCAGCAGACGCAGCGTTTCACGGCGGCTGGCGCCGGTCCGCAATTTATCCACCACCACGCTCAGCCGATCGAATCGGGTATCGTCCATGTTGGCCCCCTTGCCGCGGCGCGTCGCCGGCGAGACGCCATTCGGCAGCGGCGGTGTTTCCGCCCGTTCCTTATCCACTCCAACGCATCTGACGACGCTCGGGTTGCGCGATCGACCACATCATGCCTTTGGCGCGCGAATCTTGGCGGGCAGCGGCGTCTCGCGCCGCGAGACTGGCGGAGCGCCGGTCGCGCGTCCTTGCCGAACATCGTTCGCCGCGCCTCATGGCGCTCCCACGCATTCGGCATACTGCACTCCGGCAGCGCAGGGAGCGGGCCACCATCCCGCCCGGCAGCCGGGCGGCGATTGCGGTATACATAATCAATCATGTTGGTGACGATCGCCGTGGGGCGCGCGGATTGCGTGCGGAATGCGGGGCCGCGCCACGAGGCGACCGGCGCGCCGCGGCCGACGCACGATCCGCATGGACCCGCGGCGGCATCCGATCCGCCACCCGGCAGCGAGGCGCGGGTTTCCCGCCGCGCCGGGCGCGACGATAGCGGGTCGGCTGCGCCCCAACAGCGGCGGATGCGCCGGGCCAGCATTCGGTCCGCGCACCGCGGAGCATGAAGGAGACGGGGTCGAGGTGGACGACCGACGACCCGGCGAACACGAGCAAACCGCCTACCGGGGCCACGCGACCGGATTCACCGCCTTTGGGCGCGCCGTCGCCGCGCGCGGTCTGGTGGTGGTCGGGATATGGGCGCTGCTGGTCGTGGCCGGCGTGCTGCTGGTCCCCCGCTTCGAGTCGCGGCTCACCGGGCCGCCGCTGTTGGTCGTCGGCTCCGACTCGGCGCGGGCGCAGGAGATTCTCGAAACCCGCTTCGCCCAACCCTTCGCCGAGCAGGATCTGGTCGTCTTCGAATCGGACACGCTGACCGCGCAGGACCCCGCCTATCGCGCCGTCGTGGACAAGGCGATGGCCGCCGTCGAACAGGCGCCGGGGGTGATCGGGGTCATCAGCCCGTACGATCCCCGCGCCCAGCAGCAAGTGTCCGAAAACGCCTCGGTGGCCGCCGGCGTGGTTCGGTTGAATGGAACCGGTCCCGAATTGCAGGCGCTCATCCCCACCCTGACCGCGCTGGCTCAGGCGGCGGCCACCGACGATGTCCATGTCTATCTCACCGGCAGCTCGCCCTTGATCGTCGATCTGGTGGCGCAGGAGCAGGAAGACCTGGCGCGCGCCGAGCGGCTCGGGTTGCCGGCCGCGCTGCTGGTGCTGCTGATCGCCTCCGGCACGGTGGTGGCGGCCGGTCTGCCCATCGTGCTGGCCATGGTGGGCGCGCTCGTCGCGTTCGGCGTGCTGGGCGCGGCGACGTCGTTCACCACGTTCAACCTCTTCGTGCCCAACATCGCCACCATGATCGGACTCGGCGTCGGCATCGACTATTCGCTGCTGGTGGTCACCCGCTACCGGGAGGAGCTGGCGACCGGGTTGGAACCGGGCGATGCTGTCGGGGTGGCGATCGGCACCGCCGGCAAAACGGTGTTCGCCTCGGCCACCACCGTGCTGCTGTCGCTGGCGGGATTGCTGCTGGTCGACGCCCAACTCTTCCGCGAACTGGCGGTTGGCGCGATCATCGCGGTGGCGGTGATGGCCGTCGCCGCGCTGACGCTGCTGCCGGCGCTGCTGGGGTTGCTGGGGCGGCGGGTGGAATCGCTGCGCTTGCCGCGGTTGCGACCGCGCGGGTCCGGCGACATCTTCTGGTTCCACTGGGCGCAGCGGATCATGCGCCACCCCGGCTGGTGGGCCATGGGGGTCATCATCGTGCTCGCCGTGCTGGCCTCGCCGATCACCCGGCTCAATCTGTCGCTGGACACCGGCACGAATGACGTCGGGCCGCGGTCGGCCGGGGTCGGGCGCGAAATTCTCGAGCGCGAATTCAACGCCGGGCGGTTGTCGCCGATGGAGGTGGTCTACGTCAGCCAGGATGGTCCGCTGGATGACCGGGATCTCGACAACATCGCCCGCCTCAGCGACGAGCTGGCCAAGGATTGGGCGGTCGCCGACGTGCTCTCGGTCACTCGCCTGCTGGATCAGTTCGCCGGCAATCACCGCGCCGCCACGCTCGATCTGGCCGCTCGGACGCCGCAAGCCGTGGCCGCGCTGAGCAGCCTGGTCAACTTCGGCGACGGGCAAAACGTCGCGGTCATCAGCGCCACGCCGCGCTGGTCGCCCGACACGCCGGGGCCGATCAACCTGGTTCAGCGGACCCGCAACGAGATGATTCCCCGCATCGTCCACGACGCCGACGCCGAGGTGGTGGTGGGCGGGTTGAGCGCCCAAATCGTGGACATCACCCACGAATCACAGCGCAAACTGCCCGTCGTCGGCGCGGCCATCGTGGCGCTGTCCTTTGTCTTCCTGACGCTCGTGTTCCGCAGTCTGGTGCTGCCGCTGAAAGCGATCCTGATGAACGGGCTGGGCATTGCCGCCGCCTATGGGTTGCTGGTGGTCATCTTTCAGGAGGGGGCCGGCGAGCGCCTTTTCGACTTCCAATCGACCGGGGCGACGCAGGTGTACCTGCCGCTGCTCAGCTTCGCGGTGCTGTTCGGACTCTCCATGGATTACGAGGTGTTTCTCCTCGGCCGGATGAAGGAAGAGTGGGACCGCACCGGCGACAACCGGCTGGCCGTCGGCTACGGCTTGCAGCACAGCGCCGGGGTGATCACCTCAGCGGCGGCGATCATGGTGGTGGTGTTTTCCGCCTTCACCTTCGCCCGGCTGCGCGAGGTGAAGGAGCTGGGGTTCTCGCTCGCCGCCGCCGTGCTGATCGACGCGACCCTGGTGCGGCTGATTCTGGCGCCGGCGGCCATGCAGTTGCTCGGTCACTGGAACTGGTGGCTGCCGGCGTGGCTCGATCGACGCCTCCCTCATATCGACATTCTCGAGCCGGAACCGGAGCTTTCGGCGCACCCGGAGTCGGCCGCCGACGCCGAACTGGAGCGCGCGGGCATCGAGTGATTCCAAGCCCCAACGCGCTCCGCGCGGGGCGGCTCGGGGCTGTGTCAGTGGTCTCGTCGCCGCGCCCGGCCGGTGGACCGGCAGGATGCGCCCCGGGGAGCCGACGCCGTCGCCGGGCGATGCGGCAACGCGATGGCGGCGTTGCACCGCGCCCGGACGCAGGACGATCGGCCGCTGCTCCACGTTCAAGGGCTGCTCGGGTGCGGGTGCGGCGGAGCATGGGTCGTCAGCGCGCCGCTGGTCGCCGTGGACGCCCAGCCGGCCAGCCGCGCCGGGCCGCGCGCCGCCGAGCGCCGCTGTCCGCTCGCTCGGCGATGCTGCGGCCGCCATCGCGTTCGTCCGGCTGGCGCGTTGCGCGCCGCCCGGTCCGGGATGGCGCATCCCGCTCGATGTCGGGGCGCTCCGGTTCCGGCCGGAACCGCGCGGCGGGAGCCTGGATGGCGGCCGAGCCGGGCGCGGCGCATTGGCCGAGCCGCGCGGCGCCGCGGGCGCGACCAGCCGAATTCATTCGCGCCCCCACGGCACGGACATTGCGACCCCGCGCCCATCCAGCGGGCGGCGCGGACGCCTGCCGCCGGGAGGCGAACGCATGGAGCGGCTCGCAGGCGCAGCGCACGACATCACCGCGGAGCCGGCCGCGGCGCGGTCCGCCGGTCCGGCCGGGTTGCGGCGTCCCCTCCCGCCATAGCCGCCGGCCGCGCCAAGCGCGGTGGCCGCCACGGTGTCGCCGCGCGGCTTCGCCCCCGTCTGTCGCCACGCACCCCCGAGGAGGAGCACCATGGCTGCCGAGATCGAGCGAGACGTCTCCGGACTGACCCGCCGCGCGCTCATCACCCGCCTGGTCGCCGCCGGGTTCGCCGCGCCGGCCATCGCTTCGATCGTTGCCGACGGCGCCTGGGCGCAGGGCGCCGCCACCCCGGCCGCCACCCCGGCCGCCGGGTCCTTCAACTCTCCCTTCACGATCATCCCGCCGGATGACGACCCGGCGACATCGCTGGCGTCCATCGGCGTCAAGACGCCGCTGATCGCCCATGGCGGGTTCAACTTCGGCACGCCGCCCGATCTGGTCGACGGATTCGATGTCGCCAACGATGTGTTCTACATCCGCTCCCACGGTCCCTCGGCCCGGCTCGACGACCTGTCGAAATACCGTCTGACGGTCGGCGGTTTGGTGGACAAACCGCTGACGCTGACGCTGGACGATCTGAAGGGCATGCCGCAGCGTAAATTCCAGTCGTTTCTCGAATGCTCCGGCAACAGCCGCGGCTTTTTCTCCCCGATCGCCAAGGGCGGCCAGTGGCGCAACGACGCCGTGGGCAACGCCGAGTGGTCGGGCGTGCCGCTGCACGACGTGCTGACGCAGGCGGGGGTCAAGGACGGCGCGGTCGATGTCGTGTCCCAGGGCGGCGATTTCCCGGAGATGCAGCGCGGGTTGCCCATCGCGACGGCCAGGGGGGCGGATATCCTGCTCGTGTTGCAGATGAACGGCGAGGATCTGCCGGCTCCGCACGGGGGCCCGGTGCGGTTGTTCGTGCCGGGCTGGGGCGGCGTCGCCTCCACCAAATGGATCATCGATCTGACGGTGGTCGACCACCCCTTCGAAGGCGAATTCAACACCAAGAATTACATCGTGATCGACGAATTTGGCGCGGTGGTGCGGCCGGTGCGGGAGATGCCGGTTTCGTCGGCGCTGTGGACGCCGGCTCCCGGCGCGCAACTGAAAACCGGTCCCAACACGCTGACCGGCTACGCCTGGTCGGGGATGGGCGGCATCACCCAAGTCGAAGTTTCCACCGACAACGGCGACACCTGGGTCGACGCCAAAATCACCGACAATAGCCCGCCGCATTCCTGGGCCCGCTTCGAGCATGCATGGGACGCCGTGCCCGGTCCGACCGGGCTGCTGACCCGCGCCCACGACGACCGAACCCGGTCGCAGCCGGCGTCGACGCCCTGGAACCAGCTCGGTTTCCAGTACGACGCCGTCCAGCGGGTGTTGGTGACGGTGGTCGCCTGAGCGCCCGCAGCGCGACCGGCGCGGTCTCCGGGTCGCGCCGGGTCGCCCGGGCCGCGCGGTTTCGCAGACTGACGCCGCTGCCGCCGGGGCATGACGGCAGCAAGCGTCGGCCGCGGCAGCAGGAGGCCGCTGCCGCATGCCTACGGCTGGCGGTGTTGGGAGGCCCGGCCCCTCGACGCCGCCTGGTGGTCCGCGCGCGCCCCGCTCGAGGCGTCGGCCAGGCGGTACAGGGTGGCCAGGTCGGCGTCGTAGCGCGCGCGCAGCGCAGCGAAGGCTTCCCAGGCGGCCGCCCGATCCGCCGCGACCGGGAACCCGGCTGCGGCGAGCGCGTCGCAGGCGGCGTCGAACTGCTGTCGGGTCAGCTGCGCCGTTTGGCCATGGGCGCGCCTCAGGGGATGCCGCCGGATGCCGCCGACGACCTGCCGCAGAGCATGGCTGCCGGCGATCAGGCATTGCTCGGCATCGGCATCATCGGGTCGATCCAGAACGGAGATGGCGAGCGCGGCGGCGTCGAGCACCGCGCCGGCCGCCAGCGGCCACGGCCGCCGGGGTTGGGGCGAGCGGACGAACACGATGCCGGCCAGCGAATCGTGGCTGTCGGCGAGATCGTCGAACCACCGCGTCCAGTCCCGCCACAATTCGTCCAGGCGATCGGGTCCGGGCGGCGCGGCGTACCGCTGCACGATGCGCTCCGCGGAGAGCGGCGTCCCGACCCGCGTCGCGAGCGCGGCGACGGATTGCTGCCGCTGCTGAATGGCCGCGTAGATGGTGGGGAGAAAGCCGATCAGCAGGGCGACCACCAGGATGCCGGTCATCGTCTCGATGGTGGCCACGATGGGGATGGCGTACCCGGCCGGCATCGGCGCGAACCCCAGCGTCGAGAGCGAGGAGACGCTCAGCAGCAAGGCAGCGGGGGCCGACGGCGCCCCCAGCCCATAGAGCATGAGCGCATAGCCGATGCTGATGATGACCATCGTGGCGAACACGATCAGCACCAGGCAGAGCGGAGCGTAGATGTCCATCCAGTCGCGCCGCCGCCCCGGCATCATGGGCGCCCGGGCGATCGCCTCGAAAAATGGCTTCATGGCGCGAAACACGCTGCGGCTCAGCAGCGACATGCCCGGTTGCGGCAGGAGAAAGGTGCGGATCGCGGTTTGCACGGCATAGGCGACGATCGCGCCGCCGAGCAGGATGGAAAGAGCGGCGAGCAGGTGCGTCATCGCGTTGCGCCATCTGCCGCCTGTCGCGCAGCGGCCGGGTCGCCATGGCGGCGCGGCGGGCGATCGGGTGCGCGCAGGGCGGGATCGCGGATCGGCATCACGACGCTCTCGGGGAAAACGCGGCCGCGGTCGGCCGGGCGGCTTCGCCGCGCAGACGTCTGACCGACGGCGACGGGGCCGACCAAACCCGCCGCCGGCGCGCCGGGGCACTCGAACGCTCCGTCGGTCACGAGCTTCTCCGATCCGACCGGCGGCGGCATGGGCCGCATCGGTCCATTTGCGCGGGCGGACCCGACCAATCGAGCGAATCCGGCGGGCGCGTCGTTGGCGCGGGGCCGCGTCCGCCATCGCGATGTCGCGCGAGCGGCGCGGTCGTGTCCGTCCCACCGCGGTGTTCCACCATGGGCGGCGCGGGGGACGCAATCGATCGGCGCCGCGCGCTCCGCGCCGGACCCACGGTCAACCGCTTCGCCCACCTCGGCAGTCGCGCCGCCGCGACGACGCCCGCGTCAGCCCGCGGAACGTCACGGTTGATTCGACGCTCTGCCGCCACGCGGCGCCAATCATGCGTCGGCAGGTCGTGCAATCGGGCGGCGGGATCCATCGCGTCCCCCCGTCCCCGCGCCGGCGCGGACCGCCGGTCGTCGATCGACACCGTAAGGAGCACATCATGAGCGCCGTGATCGGAAGCGGCGGGCACACCGAGGAGCAGGCGATTCCCCAGACCGGCATCGGGTTCCTCCGGGTCATGCTGGGGTTGCAAATCGCGCTCGGTTTGCTGTGGGGAATCTCGATGTTGTTCTTCGCTCGCCAAATCGTGCTCACCGAGGCGAGCGGCGCGCATATCGAGAAGATCGCGCTGGAAGGCGGGGCGCACTTTGCGCTCGTTTTCGGCGCCATCCTCATCTGGCGCGCTCCGCAGCGCGGTCGTGAGGTGCTGATGGTGCTGATTTTCCTCAACGCGCTGTGGACGATCACCGATCTGATCTACGTCCCGCTGCTCGGTCTGACCGAGACGGATTTCCCCGCCAAGATCATCGTCAACGCCGTGCTCGCGATCGGGTTGTTTATCGCCGGCAAGCGGGCCGCGCTGCTCTAACGTTTCGCCCGGCGCGGGTGTCGCCCTGGGGATGGACGCCCTCGCCAGCCGCCACGGTGCGCGAACCCGATTCCCGCACCGCTTTGCCGTATCGAATAATGGGTCGCCCGGACGACTCGCCCGGGCGAACCGTGTCCGGTTATTGCAGCGTCTTGATGTATTCGATGATGTCCTGAATCTGCTCGTCGGTCAGCAGCGTCCCGTAGGGCGCCATCGCCGGCGGGTACCCCTTCACGATCTTCGCCATCGGGTCCACGATCGACTCGTGCAGGTAGGCGTCGTCGGCGGTCACCGTGCCGCCGCCCTCCAGCTCGACCGTGCTCCCGTACAACCCCTGCCAGGTCGGCCCGACGAGCGGCCGCCCGTCGACGGTGTGGCAGGTGATGCACAACGACTGCGCCAGCGCCTTCCCTTCCACCACGCGCAACTCATCGACCGCCACCGGCGAGGCGGCCGGCGAGGCGGCCGGGGTCGCGCCGGGGGTCGCGCTGGCTGCCGGCGTGCTGGACCCCTGCCCGCCGGCCTGCGCCGAAAAGAGCGCCAGCGTCGCCACCCCAGCCACCGCCAGGATCGATACACCGCGTCGGATCATCCGGTTTTCTCCCCTCCCTGCACCTCGCCCGTCGCGCGAGACCGCGCGATCGTCAGGACATCCGCGGATCGGGCGTCCAGTCGGCGAGCACCTCATCCCAGGTCATCACAACTGCGCCTTGCTCGGCGGCGAACGCCTCCGCGGGCTTGCGCTCCGCAAACGCGACGACGCCGGTTCCCATCGGGGACGTCACCCCCTTTCCCACCGCGTACAGCGCCGTAACGCCATCGATCCAGCGACTCGACGGATAATCGTGCACCCAAGCGCGTCGCGATCCGAGTTGTTGCTCCTGGACGGTGGCGATCAGCTCACCCGCATCGTCGAAGATCGCCGCGTCGCCGGTCTCCTCGACCAGACCGGCGGCATGGCGCTCGTCGGTGACGATCATCCCACACCGGTCGCAGGTGACTCGCCCGTAGTCGATGCGCGGCGGGTCCATCGCCGACGCCTGCTCCGGACCGCATCCGGAGAGCAGCAGCGGGGCGGCGAGCAGACCCAGCAGCACGCGCCGCCGC
>JADLCW010000249.1 GCA_020847015.1 Thermomicrobiales bacterium
CGGCGCCGGGTCGCTGGCGACAGACGACGAGACCGCCGACCCGCACGCGCAGCCCGTCCGGCAGTGTGGCGAGATCGGCCGTGGTGGCGAAGTCGCTTGGCAGGCGGGCGCGCAGCAGCCCCAGCGGATGGTAACGAGGCGATAGCCTCATCGTGGCGTAGTCCGCGGTCATTTGCTCCCACGGCCCCATCGGTCGCAACTCGATCGTGTCCGCATCGACCGGCAGCGCGAGCGGGAGTTGGGCGCCTGCTTCCTTGCCCGTGCGACCGCCCCCGAACCCGCGCGCGGGCAGGAACAACCCCAGTTGCCACAGCGCCTCGCGCCGCCCCAGCCCGAAGGCGTCGGCGGCTCCGACGGCGACCAGATGCTCGGCGGCCTCCACCCGCAGCGGCACACGACGAACCAGATCGGCTAGAGACTGGAACGGGGCGTGGACGCGCTCGGCGACGAGACGGCGAGCGACCTCGTCGCCGACCTGGGCGACGTATCCCAACCCGATGCGGACGGCATGGCCCTCGACGGAGCAGGCGACATCGCTGCGATTGAAGTCGGGCGGCAGCACCCGGACGCCGTGACGCCTGGCGTCGTTGACCAGCACGTGGGGCGGATAGAACCCCATCGGCTGGTTGTTGAGCAGAGCGCAGGCGAATTCCGCCGGGTAGTAGCGTTTCAGCCAGGCCGATTGGTAGGCGAGCACGGCGAAGGCGGCTGCGTGGCATTTGGGGAATCCGTACTCGGCGAACCCGAGCAGCTTGGTGAACACTCGCTTCGCCGTCGCCGAATCTACTCCGCGCGCCGCGGCCCCGTCGCGAAATTGCTCCCACAATCGCAGCATTGCTTCGCGGGAGCGCTTACGGCTCATCGCCCGTCGCAATTGGTCCGCCTGACCGGCGGAGAAACCGGCCAGCGCCATCGCCACGCCCAGCACCTGCTCCTGATAGAGGATGACCCCCAGCGTCTCGCGCAGCACCGGTTCCAGCAATGAATGATCGTAGACGGGTTCGCTGGCGATGCCGTAGCGACGCTCCTCGCGCTGGCGGACATAGGGGTTGACCGCGCCGCCGACGATGGGGCCGGGGCGCACAATGGCGACCTGGACGACGAGATCCTCCAGACAGCGCGGCTGAGTGCGCAAGATGGTCTGGATCTGGGCGCGACTCTCGATCTGAAACGTGCCGATGGTGTCGCCGGCGCAGATCATGTCGTAGACGCGGGGGTCGGTGAAGTCGATGCGGCTGAGATCGACCGGATCCTTGCCGGCGCGGACGACGATGCGCAAGCATTCCTCGACCAGTGAAAGCATGCCGAGCGCCAGAAAATCGATTTTGACGAAACCGGCGTCCTCACAGGAATCCTTGTCCCACTGGCAGAGAAAACGACCGGGCATGGCCGAGGGGATGACTGGCACGAGATCGATCAGCGGGGCGGAGGAGACGATCGTGCCGCCGGAATGCTGGCTGACATGGCGAGGAAACCCCGCCAACTCGCCGGCCAGCTCGACCAGCCAGTTCCAGGGCGGGGTCCGCAACCGGGCGGCGTATTCCGGCAACCGCGCCAACTCGCCTCCCAACTCCCGCGCCGAACGCGATTCGCTCAGTTTGGCGATGCGGTCCAGATCGGCGGCGGGCAGCCCCAGCGCCTTGCCTACATCGCGCACCGCCGAACGCAGCCGATAGGTGGGGAAGGCGCACACCAGAGCGGCATGGTCGGGACCGTAGCGGGCGTAGACGCGCTCGATCAGGCGGGCGCGAATTTCGCGCGGAAAATCGAGATCGATATCGGGAATGGAACTCATCTCCTCGTTGAGAAAGCGACCCGGCATCAGATCGTGAGCCAGCGGGTCGATGTGGGAGAGTCCGATCAGATAGCAGACGATGGAGCCGACCGAGGAGCCGCGCCCGCGCCCCGGAGGCAGGGTGGCGCTGGGGGCGTCGGGACCGCGCAATTCGGCGGCGACTTCGGCGGCCAATTCCAGCAGATCGCGATAGAGCAAAAAGAACCCGGCCAGCCCGTGCCCGGCGATCAGCCGCAGTTCGTCGGCCAAACGAGTTTCGGCAGCCGGGCGGTCGGCGGGATCGTAGCGGCGGGTCAGGGCGTCGCGGCAGAGGCGCGCCAGCGCATCATCGGGTGTTTCGCCGGGAGGCGTCGGGTAGCGGGGAAATACGTAGGCGAGATCGCGAGTGAGATCGAAGGCGGCGCAGCGTTCGGCAATGTCCAGGGTAGCGCGCACGGCGCCCGGATAGTCGTGGAAGCGCGCGGCCGCCGCCGCCGGCGAACGCAGCGCCCACTCGGCGTTGGCGCGGCGCTGGCGGTGGCAGCCGTCGAGCGTGGTGCGATGGCGGATGGCGACCAGCACATCCTGCAGTCGGCAGCGTTCTGGGCGATGGTAGTGAACGTTGCCGGTGGCGACCGTAGGGACGCCGATGCGGGCGGCAAGCTCGGTCAGGCGGCGTAGACGCGGTTCGTCGCCGAAAACGAAATTGTGCTGCAGCTCGACGGCGACATTGGCCGGACCGAACCAATCCAGATAGCGGCGAAGTTGACGCTCAGCGGCGGGCAAGCGCTCGGCATCGACGAGGCGAGCCAGAACACCTTGGCGGCAACCGGTAAGCAGGATCAATCCCTCGGCGTGAGCCGGCAGGAGCGCCGGATCCAGACGCGGAGCGAGTCGGTCGGGCGGCTCCCACGCCTCCGGTTGCAGCGTCTCCCAAGCGGGACGCTCGACCGGAGGCTGGGGGCCGGGACCGCCGTGCGCAGCAGTGATGAGACGGCAGAGGTTGGCGTAGCCGGTCGCGGATTCGGCGAGCAGGGTCAGATGAGAGCCGTCGGCGAGCGTCAGTTCGGCGCCGGTGATGGGCGCGATGTCGACGGCGCGAGCGGCGCGGGCGAACTCCATGGCGCCGTAGAGACCGTCGTGGTCGGTGACGGCCAGATGCCGATAGCCGAGATCGGCGGCGACGGCGACCATTTCCTCGGGCAGAGAGGCGCCGTCGAGGAAGGAGAAGGCGGTATGGAGGTGGAGTTCGGCGTAGGATGGCATAGCGTTTACTAAGTGTACGTACATGACAAATCCGCGTACGTACTATGATATTCAGATTGACCTGAGTGAAATCGGAGCGGCTGGGCGATGGTCCTCGGATCAGTAGTTTTGAGCGAACCAATCGCCGGCGATAGTGTCCGTATAAAGTGTACGTACACTACCATCGTCCAATAGCAACCGGTAATAGTCGCGCGCGATCGGCTCTCGCCACCACTCTTCCGCAATGCGCCATCGTTCCTGAATCGCGATGACCCGCCGCGCCGCGCTCCGTTCGACGATCGTCGCTGGTTCACCTCCTGGCCCGATGGTTACGACGACCGGTCGCGGCTGGTTCAGAGTTCGTAGGCGATCAACGCCGCTCGTCGCTCGGGGATGCGCGACCATGGCTCCACCTCCTCCACGCGGTACAACCCGCTCGCGCCGTAGCGTTGCCTGAGGGCGCGCGCCGCCTCGACCAGTTCGCGCGGCCGCCGCGCCCGGAAGCCGGGCAACCCTTCCTGCCAGCCGCCGATCTCCACCAGCCCCAGCAGATCCAGCGTCAGCCGCTCCACCGCGCCAGCCAGCATCAGATCGGCGATCCGGTACCCCAGCGCCTCTGTCACCCGCCGCCGGCCGCCCGGTTCGCGCAGCGTCGCCGTACACTCCCATGAGCCGCCTCCGTCCAGCTCGGCGCGCAGTCGAGCTTGCCGCACCCGTCGCTCGCGGAGTGTCGGCCGCTCGAAGGCGTGCGCCGCCAACCGAGTCAGAATGGCCCGCAGCGCGTCGCGGCTGGCAGTGGGAACGGGCAACTCCAGCGTCTCGCTGACCAGATCCAGAGGCGGCAACGGGTGCACCGGATCGGGATCGGC
>JADLCW010000250.1 GCA_020847015.1 Thermomicrobiales bacterium
GCGACAGGATCTGGCCGGCATGACCGGGGCGACGGTGGAGACGGTGAGCCGGGTGCTGAGCCAGTTCCGTCGCGATGGCCTGGTCGAAAGCGGCCGCCGCTGGATCGCCGTGCGCGACCGCGCCCGTCTCGCCGCTCTCGTCCACCCCGGCGGGGAGTGAGCGGGGCGAGACCGGCGCTTCGGCAAGCGGGATGACGTGGCCGCAGCGCCGCCACCTCCGACTGTGCCCGACTCGGCGAGGCGCGGGAGCGCCGCAAGCGGGCGACCGAACCGGTCGTCTTCGCGGCGGGCGTCCGCTCCGGCCACGCGCATCCCGTCTTCGGGCTGACTCCGACGCAGCGGCGCAGCCCCCGTATGTTCGTTCCCTCCCGGGCGGCGAACACCCCGACCTCCCGACGCGCCCTCGCAGCGTCCCACTCCTGCCGCGGCATGCCGCCGGTCTGAACTGAGGATTGGCGGCGCGCCCTATCGCACGTTCCCCGTCTCTCCGAACGAACGTTGCTCGTGCTCCCGGACGACGCGTGCGGTGAACGATCTCGGCCGCGATTCCGCGCCGTTCCCATGAAACCGCGCCGCCCGTAACTTGATCCAGATCATTCAACGATCGCCGCCGCTCCGTTATCGTCAAGGCAGATGAGGCGGAGCCCCTCCCGGGGCCGATGCGAAAGGCGAGATCGATGATCGAGACGTCCCTGAAGAAGACGACGCTGCGCAGTACGGAGTTGAACTGCCCCTCCTGCGTGGCCAAGATCGAACGCGAGTTGCAGCGGGTCGACGGCGTGGCCGAGGCGGAAGTGCACTTCAGCACCGGCCGCATCGTCGTCAAGCACGATCCACAGCGGGCGAACACGGACGCCCTGGTGCGGGCGGTCGGCAAGGCGGGTTACGCCGCGAAGGCGACGGCATTTTGATGAACGTTCATGATTTCCTGCGACGACAATGGGCTGACCAGGCCGCGCGGCGGCGGCTGATCGCGATTATCTCTGGGGCGCTGCTGCTGCTCGGTCTGGCGGCCGGGCGGGTCGCCGGAGCGGAAGGGGGGCGCGACCCGCTGCTGACCGCGGCGGCGCTGATCGCCGGGACCGATGTCGCCCGTCGCGCCCTCGCCGGTCTGCGGCGGCGGCAAGTCACGATCGAACTGCTGGTGACCATCGCCGCAGTTGGCGCGCTGGTCATCGGCGAGACGTGGGAGGCCGCGGCGGTCACCTTCCTGTTCGTGTTCGGGGCCTGGCTGGAGGCCGCGACCCTCGGGCGCACTCGCCGCGAACTCGCCCGCTTGCTGGATCTCGCGCCGCCGGTCGCGCTGGTGGTCCGCGACGGCGACCCGGTGGAAGTCGATCCGGCCGAGGTGCGACCGGGTGAAACGGTGCTGGTGCGGCCGGGGGGCAGGATCCCGGTCGACGGGGTGGTGCAGGACGGCCGCTCGGCGGTGGAGGAGAGCGCCATCACCGGCGAGCCGATCCCCGCCGAAAAGGGAGCCGGCGACCGGGTCTACGCTGGCACGGTGAGTCAGGATGGGTTGCTGCTGCTGGAGGCGACTGGGGTCGGGGCGGACACCACGCTGGCCCGCATCGTCCATCGCGTGGAGGAGGCGCAAGAGGCCAAGGCTCCGGCGCAGCGGACCATCGAGCGCTTCGCGCGCTGGTACACCCCGACCATCATCGCCCTCGCGGCGGGCGCCTGGATCGTCACCCGCGATGTGCGACTGGCGTTGACGCTGCTGGTCATCGGGTGTCCGGGCGCGCTGGTCATCGCTACCCCGGTCGCCATTGTGGCCGGCATCGGCCGCGCGGCGCGGCGCGGCATCCTGATCAAGGGCGGCGAACATCTGGAGACGGTCGGTCGGGTCACCACCCTGGCGGTGGACAAGACCGGCACGCTGACCGAGGGGCGGCCCCAACTGACCGACGTGGTCGTCTTGCGGCGGGCGCTGGCCCCGGCCGGCGGCCCGGCCGAGGAGGCGGGGGCGGCATCGGAGGCGGACGTGCTGCGTTGGGCGGCCATCGCCGAACTCGGCTCTGGCCACCCGCTGGCGCGCCCCATCGTGGCGGCCGCCCGCGCCGCCCATCACGAACCGATCCCGACCCCGGATCGCGGCGAGGCGGCTCCCGGCAAGGGGGTGTGGGCGACCTGGCAAGGGCACGAGATCGGCGTGGGCACGCCGGAGCTGCTGGCGGAGCGGAGCATCGCGGTCGAATCCGAGGCGGCGGCCCGCCTCGAACGGCTGCAGGCCGAGGGCAAGACCGCGATGCTGGTCGCCCTCGACGGCGCGGCGATCGGGCTGCTGGCGGTGGCCGATCTGCCGCGCGGCGAAGCGGCCGCATTGCCCGGCCAATTGCGGGCGGCGGGCGTGCGCCGGCTGGCGATGCTGACCGGCGACAATCCGCGCTCCGCCTGGGCCGTGGCTGACGCGGTGGGTGTCTCCGAGATGCACGCCGGGTTGCTGCCGGAGGAGAAGTTGGCTTGGGTGCGAGCCGCCCAGGCCGCGGGCGAGGTGGTGGCGATGGTCGGCGACGGCATCAACGACGCGCCGGCGTTGGCCCAGGCTGACGTTGGCATCGCGATGGGAGCCGCCGGCAGCGATATCGCCCTGGAGACTGCCGACGTGGCGCTGATGGCCGACCAACTCGACCGCATCCCGGAGGCGTTTCGCATCTCGCGGGCGACGCTGCGGGTCATCCGGCAGAATCTCGTCGTCGCGCTGCTGACAGTCGCGGCGCTGCTGGCGGGGGTGCTGCTGCGCGAGGTGGACATGGCCGGCGGCATGCTGATCCATGAGGCGTCGGTGCTGCTGGTGATCCTGAATGGAATGCGGCTGCTGCGCGCCTGACCGGCGGACGCCAAAAACCAAGGGGGCGACGCACAGGCGTCGCCCCCTTGGTTGTGCGCGCTGGCGCGAACGCTAGCTCGGCAGGTCGCCTTCGACGCCCTCGACGAACCAGCTCATGTTCAGAATCTCGTCGCCGGTCATGGCCTGCCCGTCGGCCACCTTCTCGGTTCCGCTCTGATCCTTCAGTGGTCCGCTGAAGATGTCGAAGATGGTTTTCTCGCTGTTTTCGAACTCGGCGATTTCCGCTTCGGCCATGGCCTTCACATCGTCCGGCGCCATCGAACCGATGGGAGCCAAACCGACGATGCCATCCTCCCAGCCGCCCCAGTACGCTTCGGTTTTCCACGTGCCGTCCAGCACGGTCTGGATCATGGGGACGTAGTAGGCGGCCCAGTGCCAGATCGGGCTGGTGAGCACCGCCTTGGGCGCCATGGTGGACATGTCGGAGTTGTAGCCGACGCCGTACTTGCCGCGCGCCTCGGCCGCCTGCTGCGGTCCGGGGGTGTCCTGATGCTGGGCGACCACATCGACGCCGCTGTCGAGCAGCGCCTCGGCCGCCTGCCGCTCCTTCTGTGGATCGAACCAGGTGTTGGTCCACACGACGGTGACCGTCGCCTCCGGGTTGACTTCGCGCACGCCGAGGGTGAAGGCGTTGATGCCGCGGATCACCTCCGGGGTGGGGAAGGCGGCTACGTAGCCGAGCCGGTTGACTTCGGTCATCTTGCCGGCGATGAGGCCGGAAACGTAGCGCGGCTCTTCGATCTTGCCGAAGGCCGTGGCGACGTTCTCGGCGGTTTTGTAGCCGGAGATGTGGACGAACTTGACGTCCGGGAAATCCTTGGCGACCTTGATGGTCGGATCCATGTAGCCGAACGAGGTGGCGATGATGACGCCGGCCCCATCCTGGGCGAACTGACGAATGACGCGCTCCGCGTCGGCCGGGTTCTCCGGCACGCTTTCCTGGTAGACGGTTTCGACGTTGGGGAACTGCTCCTCCAGCGCCAGGCGGCCCTGGTCGTGCGCCCAGGTCCAACCCATGTCGCCCACGGGGCCGACATAGATGAATGCGACCTTGAGCGGCGCGCCTTCGCCCGCGGGCGACGCCTCCTGCGCCGCCGTGCGCACGGCTCCGAACACCGCGCCGGGAATGAGCGCCACCGAGAGCCCGGCTACGAATTGTCGTCTGGTTGCCACGTTCTGCCTCCGCCGGTTGAACCGATCGCCGATCGCCTGCCGGCGCGCCGGCGCGCCGTGCTCGTGGGGATGCGGCAATTATGCACCGATCCGGGTCTTCGGCTCACCCGTCTTCCAAGACGATGTCCTGCGCGCCTTCCCACAGACACATCACCCCGAGATCGCGGAGATGCTCCTGCCCCTCGACGACGGTCAGGAAGTGGTTGCCGGCGAGCTGACCCATTTTGGAGGCGAAGCAGCAGGAGCCGTAGGGGAAGAGAATTTCCGTTTCGCTGTACCCGCCGGGGTAGAGCAGAATCTGCCCCGGAGCCGGGTAGCTGGTGGCGTTTTCGAACCCGACCCCGAACGCGAAATCGCCAAGCGGAATCCAGGCCGATTCACCGCTCCAGCGAACGTGGATGATCTTGTTGCGAAACGGCAGGCGCTCCAGAAAGGCTGCGCACGTCTTCGGAGCCGCCTCCTCTTCCATGCGGGCACGGAACCGATATGGCCCGGCGACGATGTTCAGTATGCGACTCACGATGCGCTCCCTCCCTCGGGACTCCCGGCGTCCGAAATGGCGCGCCGGGGTATGGCGCGCCAAGTTCCATCATATCCGGCTCCGGCGCCCGGGCGGATGGGTCCGGCAATGAGACGCCGGGTCGCTTCAGCCGGCGCCGCGACCTCCGGCGCGGCAACCCCCGCCGCGCTCGCCGCGATCTGGAGCGGGCGCTCGCTCATCGGTCTTGCCGAAGTGGCGCGAGCGGAAAGCGAACGGCTGTTTGGCATGACGCTCCGGAACCGGGGCAGGAGCGCGACGGCTGACCGGCCGCCCCCCTGGTCACCTGGGTCTGTCGCGCGGGCGGATCGGAGGAGCGAGCGGCCGTGCCCGGATTCCATGAGGCGCGGCGCGAACGGCGTCGCAGCGCGGCGTCGCCATCTCCGGCGCCGCTCATGCGACGCTCTGGGCGGGGCAACTGCTCGGAGTCCGGATTTCCGGTTGCGCCGCCGCCCGGCGGCGCAACCGGAAACGGGGCTGGTTGGCCGCAAACCAGCGGACCCTTGCGGGGAGCAGCCGGCGTTCGCCGCGGTGTTTCCGCCCCGCGCGCCCACAAGGGAGAAGATCTGTGGCTGCTCATCAC
>JADLCW010000251.1 GCA_020847015.1 Thermomicrobiales bacterium
GATCCGCGCGTACATGAGCGTGGCGCTGTTGGCCGGGTCGCCGGCGCTGGACGCAGAATAGACAACGTGGACGATGCCGGCGCCATCAACAACCGCCGCCGGGCCGAACTGAACATCGCCGCCGGGCATAGCGGACGCCGGTAGCCAAACTTGCCGCCCGACATCGAACCGGGCACGGTAGATCTTGCGCGGACCGAGTCCTTTGTCCGCGCGAACCTGCGCTCCGAAGAATATCCAGGCTCCGCCGTCTGGCAGGGTCACCAGATCCGGCAGCCAATCGACCCAAACGTGGTACGGAAATATCTTGCCATCTTGTTCGACGCGCAGCACGTCGTAACTCGGTTGGGGAGCCGATGCTCCTGGAAAAGTCCCGTCGGTCGCCGCCGGCGCCGCCTGCTGTGCCGTTGCGTGCTGGAGCGGGGCGCCGAGCAGTACGAGCGCGATCAGCGCCACGACGGGCGCCGTCAGTCGATTCATCGATCTCTCCTCGCCCATGCGGCACGCTGGTCGCTGTCCATTATGGGGCAGGGACCAGGAACTCTTCGGCGATATAGCCGGCAACAGTCGGGTCGTCGGTAAGCTGCGCCGGGTACCATGTGAAGCCGTCGCCCTGCTCGGCTGGCCCCATGATCTGCAAGACATCGCCGGCCGACAACTGGGCGACAACCGCGCCTTCAGTGGATGGGGCGCCGCGCAGGCGCACGCCGTCGGTGGTCACCACCCGAACATCACCGCTTTCAGCAGCGGTGGTTGACTCGCGAGTGGGCTGATCCGAGACAGGTGGGGCATCAGCGGCGGTCGGGGTTGCGGTCGTCGTAGGGTGACTCGAGAGCGGTGCGTTGGACGCCGTGGCGATGCCGACCCGCAACAAGACAAGTGCGCCGTCATCCTCGGTGCGAGGAACGGCCCGCATGCCTCCCGGGAAAAACACTGCTTGCCCGGGACCAAGGATGTTGACGGAACCCGGCGTGGCGTTGGCGATGGGGCCGCTGGACCCTTGGGAGATCTGATATTCCCCGTCGATGAGTGAGAAGCCAAAGCGACCGCGCTCGATCGACAGCATGACCGGACCGAACCAGGCCGGCAAACTCTGACCCGGTTCGAGCGCCAGTACGTCGACTTGCACCGCTGCCGGAAAGTTTGGCCAGCCGGGAGCGAGCGCATCGCCGAGGATCAACGAGGAAACACCCTTCATAGCGTCAGGCCCGGGCGCGTCACCGACCCAGGACGAGGGCGGCGGCTGATCGTCGCCCGTTGGCAAGATCACCAAAGAGAGAATTGAAACGGGTTGGTCGGTCGTGTTCGCGAAGCTGAGGGGAACCCCGCTCGGATAGACGATTTGGTCGCCCGGGCGCAGGTCAAATGCTTCGTCGGCCGGCGGCACGCGCGCCGCCTGGGGCGTCCCCGGCGCCAAGACTTGCGCAATTACCGCCTCGCCGCCGACGGTGACACTCAGCACGCCGCGTTCGACGTAACCGAATTCGGGTCCGGGATGGGTGTGCGCCGGCACGCTCGAGCCGGGCTGCAGCGTCATGCGCACCAGCCGGATAAAGGCGGGCGTTGGCGGTAATTCGGCCAGGGACGCCGATATCAATACCTCAGGCCGAGCCGCGGGTTCGTCGCTCGTGCCGAAGCCATCCTGAGCCGCAGTGCACGATCCGATCGACGCGGCTCCCATCGCCAGCAGCAGGATCAAGACGGTCGCCCACCGCGATCCCGCGATCCGTTTTCCGTTCACGCACACCTCGCCAAATGCCCGTTCGGACCGCCCGGCCGCCGGTCGCGCGGTGGGGCGGCCGGTGGCGCCGCCGTCATTGGTCCGGGGTGAGAAACACCACCGGGAAGGCTACTCTACGGCGGGCGATGCCGCCCATGTCAACTACGCGGCGTTGGGGCAATCGTGACCGCAGGCTCGGAACGGAGCCTGATCCCAGCGCGTTACAGGGACAGTGACCGCGTATCGGGCAGCCACTTTTTCTACCGTTCGCGGCCGATCGCGACGATTCGGATGCGCCGACGGCGCGTCCGTCCAAGACAGGACGAGATCGATGCGAGCATCCTTTACGCCGGCGGCCGCAGTCTTCGCCGCACTTGCGCTAGCCGGCGGATTGTTCGCCGCCCGACCCGATGGCGTCGTCCCGATTGCCGCGCAGACGGGCGACGCGGGAGCAACCGCGACCAGAACGTTCGAAGAGGTGCAGCTCGCCGATCTCCAGACCCAGGTGGCCGACTTGTCGACCCGGGTAGCCGAGCTTGGCGGAGCCGATCTGGCGCAGGTAGCGGCGCGACTCGGGGGGAGTCGCACCAGTTTTGACGCCGCGTTTGGCCTGCCGGTGGCTTACGTTGGTGTCGACAGCGTGCAGTACGACGTGAGTGATGTCGGTCGCGTCATCGTGACGTTTCTGGATGGCGTCGCCCAGCGGGTGGTGGTGGTTGCTCCGCGCCCGGTCGACAAACCCCTCGATCAACCCGATGAGGCCGACTGGACACCGCAAAAGGCGCTGGAGATTGCCGACCGCTTCGCCCCGACCGACGCCGGGATGCCGACCGATGTCGCTCAGATCGATATAGCGCAGCCAGTTGCGGGAACCAGCGAGGCGCTCAATCAGGCGATTGCGGAACCGGACGCGCAAGGATGCACACCCGTCGGCCCGCGTGGGTTCACGCTCGTTTTCGTGAGCGCAGCCGCCGACAAGATCTCCGCGATCGATCTCGCAATCGCTCCGGAAAGCGCCGCACTGGCTCCGACCACTCCGTCGGCGGGTGGCCGCTCGAACCGGGGCGCGGGTGCGGTGGCCAATAGCAGCATTGGCGGCACGGTGTCGGTCAATGGCGTCAAGGTGCAAGCGCTTCAGACGCGTGAGAACGTGAAGGGAGCGCGCCCGGCAGCGGAAGGAGCCAGTCTCTTCGCCGTCGAATTGACCGTCGAGAATGGCGCGCGCAAACCGGTTTCTTTCGCGCTCTCCGACTTCATTCTGACCGACGCCCAGGGTCAGGAGGTGACGGCGATCTGCGGCGGCGTCGACCCGGCGTTCACCCAGGCTGACATCGCGGGCGGCGAATCAGTCGACGGCTGGGTGACTTTCCAGATTCCGGACGGATTTGTGCCGGAGCGAGTTGTGGTGCTCGCGCCAAACGCGCGCGTGAGTTTCACACTGTAGTCACTGCACCCTCTGGGAGCAGCGACGAATTTGGCCGCCAACGAACAACATACGCGCGTTCGTAGTGGTGTTTGCCTTGCAGGCAACAGAAACAACAGGAATTCAGAACGCGCGACAGTAGTTTGGTGACGACCCAGCACCTTCGGCTCTGGTAGGATGATCCGGAGGTCGGTCCGGAAGCGGACGCGGCGATGGTAGAGCGGACGTGTTCGCGTCGCCGGGCGATCTTGGGCAAGACCGGGACCCGCGTCCCGGTTCGGCGTGGTTCTTGGGACGCTGCGCCGGAAGGACGCGACGCCAACCTGACGCCGGATCGCACGTTCGATCCCGTCGAAGGCGAAGCGCCTGACCCTGAAGATCGGCCAGAGGGGGGAAGTTCGTGATTCAGGCAAGGCGCGCCATCCTGGCGCGCGCCGCAGTTGCGGCGTTGCTGCTTGCCGGAGCGGCGGGCCACCCCCACGGCATTTTTGCGCAGGATGGCGAGCTGCCGACGAGCGCGCCCGAAATCTCCCCCGAACCTGCGGAATCGTCGATCGCCGCGACGGTAGTGATCAACGCCGGCAGCCACACCACGGTCAACAACGCCTATATCGGCGCGGACGGGGCAGCCAGCACCGCCGACGGTTCCGGCGGCGATGAAAACGCGGCGACCAGCGGCGGCGACCTGGTGCTCACCACCGACGAATCGGGAACCGGCGCCTACGTGGGGGCCGGCAATGGCGGTTCCGCTGAGAGCGATGCCTCCGGCGGCGGATTTTCTTCGCCATTGGATCCCGACGGAAACCCGATTCCGATCGCCGAGACTGGCGACAATGCCGGCAGTTCCATTGCGGTCGGCAATGTCGTGGCCGGCGACGGCACGACGCTGGTTGAAATCTCTGGCGGTGACACCGCGGTCGCGATGGACACGTCATTCTCCGTCAGCGGCGGCATCGCCGATGCTGACGC
>JADLCW010000252.1 GCA_020847015.1 Thermomicrobiales bacterium
GGTGCACGCCGTCAAAGCCAGCGTGCGTCCGGCGCTGACGATCGGTTCGGCCGGCATGTTCAACCCGCTGGTGAGCGCGGCCGAAGATGGGCTGGCGATCGCCGCCTCGCTGATCGCCATCTTCGCGCCACTTGTAGCGCTGCTCCTGGTGGCGCTGTTCGTCGCCGTCGGTCTCGGTCTGCTGCTGCACCGTCGCCAGCGGCGGACCGCGTCCTGATCGGTTTCCGGGCGGCTTCCGCGAACCCGGCGTGGTTCGTGGCGACGAATCTGCGAACGCGGCGTGGGACGTGGCGCGCCGGCGGCGCTACCCCGGACGGACCCGGTTGTGTGTATAGTCGAGCCATAAACCCCGCGGATTCCGGCCGGCGCGTCGCCGGACCGCAACGAGGCGCTAGCATGGACGGGATTTCCTGACGATGGCGGCACAATCCACGCGCTCCGTCCAGTTCAAGGACTATTACGAAACCCTGGGGGTGGCTCGCGACGCCGACGAGAAGGCGATCCGCTCCGCTTATCGAAAGCTGGCCCGCAAACTCCATCCGGATCTCAACCCCGGCGACAAAAGCGCCGAGGAGCGCTTCAAGGAGGTCAACGAGGCCTACGAGGTGCTCTCCGACGCCGACAAGCGTAAATTGTACGACCGCTTCGGCGAAGATTGGCAACGCTACCGCGAAGCGGGATTCACCGGCAACGAACCCGCTGGCGGCGCCGGCGCTCCTGGCGGACCTGGCGGCGCGACCTTCAATGCGAATGATTTCGGCTCCTGGTTCAGCGGCCAGCAGGGAGGCCGCACGGGCCAGAACGAATGGACCTTCACAACCGGCGGCGAACCCGGAGAAGAAGAGGGATTCTCCGATTTCTTCCAGACGCTGTTCGGGTCCCGCGGCGGCGCCAGAACGCGCGCTCGACCAACACCCCGCCCAATGAGGGGCGAAGATATCGAAACCCCGGTCAACATCACGTTCGACGAGGCATTCCGCGGCACGAAGCGCACCTTGCAGTTGCAGGTTCCCGAAACGTGTCCTACATGTGACGGCACTGGCATCGTGCGCGGCGGCATCTGCCCAACCTGCGATGGCACGGGGGTGATCACCCGCAGCCGCACGCTGGAAGTCACCATTCCAACCGGCGTCGCCACCGGTTCGCGTGTGCGCATCGCCGGCCAAGGCGGACCGGGACAAAGCGGCGGGCCGAATGGAGATGTCTACCTGGTGGTGACCGTGCGCCCGGATTCCCGTTTCGAACGCGAGGGCGACGATCTGCGCGTCGAGGTCGACCTGCCGGTGACCACGGCGGTGCTGGGTGGCGAGGCGGTCGTGTCGACGCCGACCGGCCGGGTCGCGCTCACCATTCCGCCCGAGACGCAGGCTGGCAAGTTGTTTCGTTTGCGCGGTCAGGGGATGCCGCGCCTGCGCGGACCCAAAGGGCAGCGCGGCGATCTGCTGGCGCGGGTGCGCATCGTCGTGCCCACCGGTCTGAGCGCGCGCGAAAAGGAACTGTTCGAGGAACTGCGTGGACTCCGACAGGAAGGCAGCGGCTGATGCCCCAGGATGACATGTTTGCCCGCGTCGACGCCTTCGAGATCGAGCTGGGAGAGTCCCTGGACGAGGAACCGCGCTACGCGGTGGCGATCGTGGCCGCCCGCAGCGGCGTCCGCGTGCAAACGATCCGGCGCTGGGAAGCGTACGGCATTGTGGAGCCGCGCCAATCCTCCACCGGTCCGCTCTACTCCGAAGCCGATATCGCCGATCTGCAGCGGGTGCGTCGACTCACTGACGATCTCGGCGTCAATCTCGCCGGCGTGGCCGCCATTCTCCATCTGCGCCGCCAGGTAGTCGCCCTCCAGCGCGAGACCATCACGCTGCGGCGTACACTTGGGCAACGGTAGCGACGGATCGCCCGACTTCGCCCCGATGGGGCGTGGCGGCCGTCGCGTTGTCGCGCGCAGGAACCGAGAACGGAGGAACCCGGATGCCCGCCACTATCGTCATGGGCGGCCAGTGGGGTGACGAAGGCAAAGGCAAACTGACCGACGCGCTGGCTGCTGAGGCCGATTTGGTCGTGCGCGCCAACGGCGGCGCCAACGCCGGCCACACGGTGGCGACTGACCGCGGCATTTTCAAGCTTCACCTCGTGCCCTCCGGCATCCTCAATCCCGATTGCGTTTGCATCGTCGGCTCGGGCGTGGTGGTCAATCTCGACAAGTTGCTGCGGGAAATGGACGATCTGCGAGCGCGCGGCATCGCACTGGACAACCTGAGGATCGCCGAGCGCGCCCACGTCGTGATGCCCTACCACCCCATGCTCGACAGCCTGGAAGAAGCGCGGCGAGCCGATGACGAGATCGGCACCACGCGCACCGGCAACGGACCCGCCTACGCCGACAAGGCAGCTCGGCGCGGCATCCGGGTCGCCGATCTGCTTGATGAAGCGACGTTAGGGCGCAAGCTGGACTACGTGGTGGCCGAGAAAAACGCCATCCTGACCGCGGTCTACGGAGCTGAACCAATCGACCCGGAAGCGCTGCGTGCGAACCTGGTCGCAGCGGGGCGGCGGCTGGCGCCCTACGTCGTGCCGGCCGAGACGGTCGTGCAGGATGCGTTGGACGAAGGGCGCGAGGTGATCGTCGAGTGCGCGCAGGGCGCGCTGCTCGATGTCGACTACGGCACCTACCCCTACGTCACGTCATCATCGCCGACGGCGGCCGGGGCCTGTCAGGGAGCCGGGGTAGCGCCCACCCAGGTGCGTCGCGTGCTCGCCGTCTACAAGGCCTACTCGACCCGCGTCGGCGCTGGCCCGCTGCCCGCTGAGCTGCACGACGAAACGGGCGCTCTAATCCGGGAGCGAGGTCGCGAGTACGGCACCACCACTGGCCGGCCGCGCCGCACCGGCTGGTTCGATGCAGTGGCCGCTCGCGCGGTGGCGCGCACCAATGGCGTCACCGAAATCGCTCTGACGCTGCTGGACGTGCTCGACGCCTTCGAGGAGATCGAGGTCTGCACCGCGTATCGCCTGGGCGACCGGATCATCACCCATCTGCCGGCCCGCGACGACGAGCTCGCCCGGGTCGAGCCGATCTACGAAACTCTGCCCGGTTGGCGCTCTCCCACTCCGGCGGCGCGCTCCGTATCCGATCTGCCGCAGGGCGCGCTCGACTACATCGCCTTCCTGGAAAAGCAGCTCGGGGCTCCGATCGCGCTGGTCGGGGTGGGGCCGGATCGGGAGCAACTCGTCCCGCTGCGCTCCGGTGTCGAATGGGGGCTGGGGCGGCGCTAGTCCGGTCGGCCGGTCTCGTCGCCTCCGGCCGGCTCGCCAAATGTCCCGCCCGGCACGATGCCTTCCAGTTCGTCGCGTGGATCGCGCCCCATTAGGGCATCGATCGCTTCCAGCGGCGGCCGCCCCTCGAACACCACCGCGCACACCTGCTCGGTGATCGGCAGATCCACCCCGTGGCGATGACCCAATTCGCGGGCCGCGGCCGCAGTGGGGATGCCTTCGGCCACCTCGCCCAGCCGGGTCCCGATTTCGGCGAGCGGCACGCCCTCGATCAGCATCTGCCCCGCGCGGCGATTGCGGCTGAGCGGGCTGGCGCAGGTGGCGATCAAATCGCCCAGCCCAGCCAGTCCGGCGAAGGTGAGCGGGTTGGCTCCCAACGCCACCCCCAGCCGGGCGATCTCGGCAATGCCGCGGGTGACGAAAGCGGCCTTGGCGTTCTCGCTGGCCCCCAGCCCGACTCCCATGCCGGCCCCCAATGCGATCACGTTTTTCAGCGCGCCGCCGATCTCCACCCCAATCACATCGGTATGGGTGTAGAGGCGAAACCGCTTCGTCATCAATGCATCACGCACCCGCTCGGCGGCCGCGTGGCCGGCCGCCGCGACCACGGTGGCGGCCGGCTGATCCTGCGCGATCTCCGTCGCCAAATTGGGACCGGAAATGGCGCAGATCGCTGACGGGTCGACACTCGGCAGCGCCTCGGTCAGCACCTCGGTCATGCGGCGCAGCGTGCCCCGCTCCAACCCCTTGGCCACGCTCGCGACGACGGCATCCGTCGGCAGTAGCGGCCGGAATGCCTCGGCGACGGCGCGCATGGAGTGCGTCGGGATGGCGAAGATGACGACTTCGGCTCCCGCGACCGCTTCCGCCGGGTCGGCGCCGATCGCTACGGCGTCGGGCAGATCGAGCATGGGAACATGGCGCGGGTTGCGGCGGGTCTGGCGCATCGTCGCCGCCATCGCCGGGTCGCGCACCCACAACGCCGCCGGCCGGCCCGCCCGCGCCGCGAGCACCGCCAGCGTCGTGCCCCAACTGCCGCCACCGATCACCGTCACCCGTCCGCCATCGCTCATCGCCGTCTCCTGTCGCCCATCGCCGCCTGCCCGCCGGTCGGCTCGGCCGCAATTGACGCCCTCCGCGGGCGATCCTAGACTCCGGTCCCGGCGCTCCGGTCGGCGGCGCGCGGCCGGAGTCCATCCCGGAGGATGCAGCATGACGGACGAGACGCGCCCCGCGCTACCGCTCGATGCGGTCGCCATCCAGCGGATCATTCCCCACCGCTTCCCCTTTCTCCTGATCGATCGGGTGGTCGAGTTGGAACCGGGCAAGCGCGCGGTGGGGCTGAAGGCCGTCACGATAGGCGAGTCATATTTCGCCGGCCACTTCCCCAACTATCCGGTCATGCCGGGAGTGCTCATCGTCGAGGCTCTGGCCCAGGTCGGCGCGGTGGCGATGCTGCTCGACCCGGAAGGCGCCGGCAAGCTGGCGCTGTTCGCCGGCATCGATCGCCTCCGCTTCAAGCGGCAGGTGCGCCCCGGCGACACGCTGCGGCTGGAGGTCGAGATCGGTCGGGTGCGTCGCGGCATCGGCGTCGGATCCGGCACGGCCACGGTGGACGGCGAACTGGCCTGCCGCGGCGAGATCATGTTCGCCTTGACCGAGAAGCCGGAGGGAATGTAGCGCGCCGCATTAGCCGACCGCGGCGGCCGAATCCGGCGCAATCCACCCGGTTTGGGGTAGGCTAGAATCGGCTGTACGGCCGGGCGGCGGCGTGCGGCAAGGCGGCCATAGCGACCTCGGGGGAGGCGGCATGAACTCGACCGCGCGCGTGCTCGGCATCATCCTGCTGATCGCCGGCGTTGTCGTGGGCGTGCTGATCGCGCTCTGGCTGCGCGCCGGGTCGAGCGAGGGCACGCTTCAGCAGTCGGGCGCGCTTTTCGGCGGCGTGCTCGGTTTCGCCGTCGTCGTTGCCCCGCTGGTCGGCTTCGGCGCGTATTTTCTCATTCGAGGCACAGCCGAATCGCGCGAGTTGGCCGAAGTCGCCAGTCAACGCGAACTGCTGGCGGTGGTGACGACGCGCGGCCAAGTGAGCATCCCCGACATCGTGCTGCAACTGAACACGACGCGCGATCAGGTGGAAGCCGATCTCCTCGCGCTCGTCGGTCGCGGATTGTTCAGCGGATACGTCGACTGGAGCAAGGGGATGCTCTACAGCATCGAGGCATCGCAGTTGCAGGGGCGGCAAACCTGCCCCAACTGCGGCGGGCAACTCGAATTGGTCGGCAAGGGGCTCATCAAGTGCCCCTATTGCGGCGCCGAAATCTTCCTGACGGGGTAGCGCCGGAGGTCAATGCCGGCACGGATGCGGATCTGCCGCCAATAGCGCCGGAGAGATCGGGAGGACGACGATGGTCTTTCGCGCGGAATCCCCACGGCAAACGGGCCAGGGACTGATCGACGCCATCCTCCGCTATCGCGGAGCGGGCGGCAAGGAAGCGATCCGCGACGCCGACCGCAACATCCGCGACCAGGTGGCCCGCCAATACGGCGCCGATGTGCAGCGCATCCGCACCGTGGCGCGCCAACTGGCCGACCAGCGGCGCTTGGGCGAAGTCGGTCCAGTCGACGAATTCGCCAACACGCTGCAGCATTTCGTCGACCGGGTCAGCACCGCCACCTACGGCTATGGGGGCCTGTTCGCCGAAGTCAATCCCGACCCCGGCGTGGCCGCCCAATTGCGCCAGTTCGATCAGCGCATGCTCGCCGGCGACACCGACATCGCCGCCGCCATCGATGCGCTGGAAGCATCCGCCGCCAACAACGGCGATGTCGCCGCGCCAGCCCGCGCCGGAGCCGCCGCGGCGCGGGCGCTGCTGCGTCAGTTCGATCTGCGCGCCGAGGTGATGGCCACCGGCAAACCCGCCGACCGCGAAAGCGTGCTGCAGGCGCTCGGGCCGGAGCTGCCGGAACTCCCCCATCCCGCCTGGAATCTCGATCTCGGGGTGGCGCTCTCCGTGCTCGGCGACGACCGCATCGTGGACGCCAAAATCGGCATCGAGGGCGATGGGATCGCGCTGCGGCTGTTCCGGCTGGGTGAAGCGCCGGAAGAGTGGCTGCTGGTTCCGCGCCAGACCGATCTGGGGTTGGCCCGCGTGCGCCCGGTGGAGGTTCCCGCCGCAGGTCATGAAACCAGTCTGGCCGGAGCGACCTACCGTGCTGTCGTCGAGGGACAGGGGCGCGGCGAGGTGGTCGGAGTCAGCGGCGGCTCCGGCATTCGGCCGGTGCGTTTCGTGCTGCTGACCGGAGAGTCGGATCCGCAGGCGCGGGCGCTGCTGCTCGACTGGGAAACCGAGCGGCAAGCCTTCGCCGGAACCGAGGTTCATCCGAACGACGTCGAGATTTTCGGGCCACCGCTCGGCGAATAGCGCACTCGGCGCCAACGCCCTCACGCCGGAAGGAAATCACATGGGCATTTTCGACCGCATGTCGCAGTTGATCCGGGCCAATGTCAACGACATCCTCGACCGCTCCGAGGATCCGGAAAAAATGCTGAACCAGTTGATCCGCGATATGGAGGACAGCATCCGGAATGCCCGTCAGCAGGTGGCGGCGATGATCGTGCAAGAGAAGGAGTTGCAGGCCGACTGGAACCAAACCCAGCTGCTGGCCAACGAATGGGGTCAGAAAGCGCAGCGGGCGGTCGGCGCCGGCAAGGACGATCTGGCTCGCGAGGCGCTGCGGCGCAAGCGCGACAACGACGAAAATGCGCGCGTCTACGGCGAGCAGTTGGCCGTGCAGCAGCAGGCGGTCGACAAGTTGAAGCAACAGTTGCGCCAACTGGAGGCGAAGTATCAATCGACGCTGAGTCAGCGCGACGCGCTGGTCGCCCGCCAGCGGCGCGCCGAAGCGACCCGCCAGGTGGCGACCGCCGCCTCGGCGACGGTGTTCTCTCCCTTCGACCCCACCGCTGAACTGGACCGCATGGAGCGCCAGATTCGCAGCAACGAAGCCCACGCCGCGGCAGCGCTGGAGATGGGCGAGGACACCAGTCTGGAAGCCCAGTTCCGCGAACTGGGCGCGGACGCCGAAATCGAATCGGAGCTGGCGGCGCTGAAGGCGGGCGTCGGCGGGGCCGCGCCGGAACTGACCGCCGGCGACGGGTCGTCCGGCAACGGCGGCTCCTCCAGCGCGTAGCCGAACCTGCGCGCCGCGCGATCTGTCCGGGAGAACGCCATGGCTATCATCGATGTCATCGAACTCACCAACGAACGCCCCGGCGAAATCGTGCGCCGGGTTCCGGAAACCGGTCCGGGCGAATTCAAGCTCGGTTCGCAACTGATCGTGCGCGAGGGTCAGCGGGCGGTGTTCGTCCGCGACGGCAAGGCGCTGGATATCTTCGGCCCCGGCCGCCACACTCTCTCCACCGACAACATTCCGCTGCTGACCGGGCTCATCGGGCTTCCCTTTGGGGGGCGCTCGCCCTTCACCGCCGAGGTCTATTTCGTTTCCATGCGGGATTTCACCGATCTCAAATGGGGCACCCCGCAGCCGCTGGTCTACCGCGACACCGAATTGGGCATGATCCGGTTGCGCGCCTTCGGCACCTACGCCATGCGCGTCGCCGACCCGCAGCTGTTCGTCAACCAGATCGTCGGCACGCGCGGGGTCTACTCCACCAGCGACATCGAGGACTACCTGCGCAGCATCATTCTCAACGAGTTCAACGATCTGCTGGGCAGTTTGACGACCTCCATCCTCGACATTCAGGGGATGACCAGGGAGCTGGCCGTCACCGCCCGCAACGCGCTGACCGATGATTTCGAACGACTCGGGCTGGAATTACGTGGATTCCAGATCTCGTCGATCACTCCGCCGGAGGCGGTGCAGCAGCGCATCGACGAGCGCTCCGGCATGGCCGCCCTGGGCGACATGGGCGCCTACATGCAATTCAAAACCGCGCAGGCCATCGGCGATGTGGGTGCGGGCAAGGCCGGCGGCGGAGCCGGCGACGTCGCGGCCACCGGGGTTGGCGTGGGCGCCGGCATCGGCATGGGCGCAGCCATGGCCGGCGCGGTGCAAGGCGCCTTCAATCGCCCGGCCGAGCAGCCAGCCAGCGCCACCGCCACCATCACCTGCCCCAACTGCCACGCCACCATTCCGGCCGGCAGCAAGTTTTGTCCCAATTGCGGCCAGCCGCTGCAGCCGGCGACCGTGACCTGCCCCAACTGCGGGACCGCCAACCCGGCCGGGGCCAAATTCTGCGTCGAGTGCGGCAAGAGCCTGACCGGATCGTAAACGCCGGCCAGGTGCACGGGAGGGAAGGAACGGACATGAGCGAACGGGTGAATCGGCGGATGCGGGGGGTCGCCGTAGTGGCCCCATTGACGGCGGCGCTGGCGCTGGCGCTCTCCGCCGGAGCTGCGGCGGCCCAGAGCGCGGCGCCCACCGTGGACGACATCGCCGCCGCGGTGCGGGCGCGGGTCGGCGACGTCGGAATCTCCATCGGTTCGGGTACGACCGGCGCGGTGACGATCGGGGCCAGCGAAACGCTGCCCGTAACTTCCGGTGGGGCCGTCACGGCCGACGGCGGCCGGTCCGTCGCGCTCGGCGACAGTCTCGGCCATTCGGGCGAGTGACGGCGCGCTCGCCATTGGCGAGTGAGTGTCCAGGCGCCTCGTCTTGGCGCAGTGCATGTCACTATCGACAGCGGCGCGACCCCCGGTGATTGGGGGTCGCGCCGCTGTTTGTGCGTCGCTCCCGGAGCGGACCCGAAGAGCGCCCGGCGGGCATGTCCGTATACGTCGATCTCCGCGCGAATACGCCAAAAATGGTATACTTGCCCTTGTCAACCGAGCATCGTCCCTGCCCCCATTGAGAGGATTTTCGCGTGGAGATCGGCAACGTCCGGCTGGCCAGCATCGAAGGCGAGATGCGCCAGTCCTACCTCGATTACGCCATGAGCGTGATCGTCCAGCGCGCCCTGCCGGACGCGCGGGACGGTCTCAAACCCGTCCACCGCCGGGTGCTCTACGCCATGGCGGAAATGGGGATGCGCTCCAACAGCCGCTATCGCAAGAGCGCCGGCATCGTGGGCGAGGTGCTCAAGAGCTACCACCCCCACGGCGACTCCGCCGTCTACGACACGCTGGTGCGCATGGCGCAGGACTTCAACCTGCGCTACCCGCTGATCGATGGGCAGGGCAACTTCGGTTCGGTCGATGGCGACGGCGCGGCGGCGATGCGCTACACCGAGGCGCGGCTGGCCCAGATCGCCGACGAGTTGCTGGCCGATCTCGACAAGCAGACGGTCGACTTCAAACCCAACTACGACGCCTCGACCGAGGAACCCAAGGTGCTGCCGGCGCGGCTGCCGAACTTGCTGATCAATGGCGGGTCCGGCATCGCCGTCGGCATGGCGACCAACATCCCGCCCCACAATCTGAACGAAATCTGCGATGCGGTCACCGCCCTCATCGAGAACCCCGAAGCGACCATCGAAGATCTGATGGAGATCGTCCAGGGGCCAGATTTCCCGACCGGCGGCATCATTCTGGGACGCGAGGGCATCAAGGCGGCCTACGCCACCGGCCGCGGCCGGGTAGTCATCCGCGCCCGTGCGTTCGTCGAGGAAGCGCCGCGCGGCGGTTTCCAGATCGTCGTCACCGAGCTGCCCTACCAGGTCAACAAGGCTGTGCTGCTGGAGCGCATCGCCGAACTGGTCAAGGACGGCAAACTGGACGGCATCCGCGATCTGCGCGACGAGTCGGACCGCTCCGGCATGCGCGCCGTCATCGAACTGAAGCGCGACGCGCA
>JADLCW010000253.1 GCA_020847015.1 Thermomicrobiales bacterium
GATCTCGGCCTGGCATCCGCGGCCCGTGTCATCCGGAGCGCGGCGAAGGGTCGCCACCGCCGTCGCGAGCGGCCGGAGCCAGCGACGGGGGGCCGGTCAAAACGACGCGATGGCGTACGCGAGATCCTTCGCTGCGCTCAGGATGACACGGACCGCACCCACCCCCCGCGCACGTTCGCCGCGCGCCGCCTCCTCTGTTGGGATCATTCGGACCAATCGGCCCACAACCCGGTGGCAATGGCGCACCCATGCGGCATGTCGCCCCTGCTCGCGCCGCCTGCGCGACCAGAGCGCGTCTCCCCGCCGCCACCGGCTCCGACGGGGAGCGCCGCTCGCCCTCGACGGGTCTCGCGTAGGAGCGCCGCCTATCCGCAGCGGGTTTCGCGTCGCGGCCGGTGTGCTGGCGGCTGGTCGAGCGCGTTCCGCTGCCCGGTCTGCGCCAACGCTCGCAGACCGTCCCGACCGTCAGCACCAGATGTCGCAGCGGACCGCCGGAGCGGCGATGGCGGCCCGTCTGGCGCGCCAACCCGCTGGATTGGCCGAAGATGTCGCGCCGGCAGCCCGGGGCGACGATTGCGGCGGCCGCGTCGGCGGCGCGCGGTCTACTCGGCGGGGTGGTTCGGTTGGCTGCTGATGCTGGGTCCCCCAGCGGCGGGTGGTTCGCCGACGGCCGCGCGAATGGTGGCGGCGAGCGCGGCCAACGCCTCCGCCGCCGTGGCCCCCGTCGCGGTCAACGCCTGAAAGCGCTCTTCGCTGCCTGGCCGGCCTCCCGAGGCGCGCCGCACCCACGCCCCCCAATTGCCGCCGACCGGTTGGCGGGAGATCAGTTCGAGCCGCCAGGGGCCGATCGCCATCGCTTCCCGGAACACCCCCGCTCGTTCGTCCTCCACTCCGGCGGAGAAATCGGCCACGCTCCCTGCCGTCTGGGCGCGGCCGCTCGGGCGAGCGCCGCGACCTGCGATTCGTCTGGACTCGTTTCCGTTGGTTGGCACGGCGCTCAGCCCTTCATGTCTGGATCGCGACCGGTTCGGCCGCCCGGGTTGGCGTCGCCCCGCGGACGAGTCGCTCATAGGCGCTCGACCTCCACTGCTGGCGCCGCCAGGATTGCGGCTACCTTATCGCGAAACGCCTCCTCCGCCGCAACTGCAGCGCGCTCGAGCCCGACGAAGAAGTCGTGGAGCTGGCGGCGCTGCTCGGGCGGCAAAGGAGCCGCCGCCAGCGTCTCCGCGTCGCGCCACACCCCCAGACGGCGAAATTGCGTGTCGTCGGCGCTCGATGTCAACCGCGCGCGGACGATGGCTGCCGCTGCTTCTGGTGTGGCGCACTCCAAATCGCACACGATGTGGGCAACGATTTCGTAGCGGGGCATGGTGGTTCTCCTCGGTTGTGGCCTGCGATCCAGTCACGCGCGCCGCAATTTCCCGACCGCCGCTGCCGGCCCGCGATTACGGCCGCGCCGGCCGCGATGGGTTTGGCATCCGCCCGAGCGCCATGCCGCGCATCGGGGGTTGGCGCGGATGCCGGGTCGTGGCTTCGCAGCCGTGCGGGGTCGCCTCGGCGTTCGCGACCGACGCCCACCCTCCGGGCCCGGCGCATGGCGCTGGCGGTCTGCTCCGTAGTCCGGACGGCGCGCCGGCTGGGCGGGGTCGCTCGCCGGCGAAGCGTCTATGCGTCGCGGTCCCGCTCGGAGGTCGCTTCGGCCAGCATGGGCGTCCGTCGGCGCTCGTGTCGCGGCGCTCGTGGGACGTCGTCGCCCCGGTGCGCGTGACTCGGCGTCGGATCTTGCTCGGTCATGCCGGCGACCGGCGCGAGATCGATCTCGTCCGAGCACATCCCGAAAATCTTCCCGAGTTTGCGCAGTTGCGGCACCATCGGGGTGCGCCGGCCGTGTTCCCAAAGATAGACCGTTTGGGGTTGGACGCCGACCATCAGAGCCAGTTCGAACTGCGTCCAGCCGCGTTCTCGCCGGAGCGCTCGGATCGTCTTCACGCGTGGTCCACTCCTTCCTGGTCGTGGCGTCCTGGGCGCTGCAATAAGATCACTATATCATGCGAACTAGAATCCTCATACTGATGCTCGTGTTATAGTGCGCTGGTCGTGACCGAAGCGGCGCCCGCGGACTGGCCGCGGTGGGCCGCCCGCGGACCACTCCACGACGCGTCAAGAAGGGATTGCCAACATGGCGACCGGTACGATCAAGGATCTTCGAGACAAGGGCTACGGCTTCATCGCGCGCGATGGGCAAAGCGGCGGCAGCGACCTGTTTTTCCACCGGTCGGCCGTGGTCGCCGGCGATTTCGACCAGTTGCGCGTCGATCAGACCGTGACGTTCGATGAGGAACCCGATCCGCGCGACAGCAGTCGCCGGCGGGCCGTCAATGTACGAACTGTGGACGCCGGGGCGGCGCAGCCGACCGACGCAGATCACGACCTCATCGGCAGCGATCGCTAGGGCGTCCGGCGCGCCGCCGAGCTTGCCGGTGCGTGGCGGCCGTGACGAACCAGGAAACTTCGTGGGCGGCTGGTTCGGCGCGCCGGGCCAGCCGTCGCGCCGACCGGGTCGTGCGCCGCGATGCGTGCGTCATCAATCATGACTGTTGGTTTGAACGTATGTAAGGAGCCTTGGCATGCGCTACGACATCACCTGTTTGGTCGCCGGCGAACGCCGGGTGATCGAGATTACCGCGTCCAGCGCGGCGGCTGCGGTCGCCTCCGCTCAGCTTCAGGAACCGGACGCCTTCGAACTGCTGGCGGTGATTCGCATGGCGGATCCTGAACCGGCCATGCCCACGTTGCGCTCCGTCGCCCGCTAGACGGCGCGCCCGCCGGCGAACCGCCGGACCGATTCGTTCCGCCGCGCCTTCGGGCGCCATCCCCGCCGGGACGACGATTACGACGACTCCGCCGCGTCCCGATCGACCGCCGCGACGAGCATCGCCACCGCCGCACCGAGACAGACCGCCGGCGAGGGGTATGCCCGGGGTTCGGTCGCGCTCCCGGAGCCGCGCCAGGCGGCCGGTTGCTCGTTCTGGTTTTGTTCGCCGATCTGGGCCGCCCAGCCTCCCGCCGCCGCGTCGTATGCCGCCCGGATTTCGAACGTGCGGTGAAGCGCCGGATCCCCCGAGGGATGGCTGACCCCGAGCAGGATATGACGATCCCGCCGCTCCGCCGGGCCGCCACGCGCGATCCGCGCGGATTCCTCGTGTCCGCTCCGCGTCGATCCGTCGTCCATGCGCGCACCCTCCGAACGGGTTGCGGGGCGCAAGACGCGAGCCACGCGACGCCCGGGACCGCATTCCCCCTTCCCCTATTCTGGACGCGACCGCGGGCGACGCCGCTCGTGCGCGGGCGGTGGGCCGCTCGTGCGCGGGCGGTGGGCCGCTCGTGCGCGGGCGGTGGGCCGCTCGTGCGCGGGCGGTGGGC
>JADLCW010000254.1 GCA_020847015.1 Thermomicrobiales bacterium
GGCGGGCGTCGGAGTCGGAGTTTCAATCCCCGCCCGGTCGCGAGACCGGGCGCAACTTTGCTCATGCCCATTCCTCCGTTCCATGGGGGTGCGTTTCAATCCCCGCCCGGTCGCGAGACCGGGCGCAACGGCGTGTACGTACGCCGATTTGCCGACCCGTATCCGCCTCCTCCCACGGCGAACCGCCGGATCCATGCCGCCGAACTGTAGCAAATCCGATGGTTGGCTGCGCGGACTCCCCGGTCCTGCGCCAGCACTCCCGGTTCGCGCATCACACGATCAGCGGCTCGCGAAAGTCGTTGGGCGGCAGCACGCCAACCACTTTCACTACCCGCTCCCGCGGCCCCGCCAGCCGGTAGATGCGCAGGCTGTCCTCCGTTTCGTCGATCTCCCGCCGCAGCCGATGCTCCAGGTCTTCGAGCTGCGCCTCGGTCACCCGACATTCGAACACCGATTTCTGCACCCGCTGCCCGAATGCCAGGCAGACATTCGCCACCCGCCGCAAGCGGCGTCGCCCGGCGCTCGTTTCGGTCGCCACATCGTAGGTCACCAGCACCTCCATGCCGACGCCCTACCGCGCCAGGTAGGGGAGATAGGCCGCCAGATCGCCCCGCAGGCGCCGCGCCAGCACGCGCGCCTGCAGGTGCGGCAGCAGCGCCACCGGCATTCTGGCCCCCGCCACCCGGTGTTCCACCTCCTCCTGCTTGCGCTTCTGATACGCCGTCAGCACCGTGCGTCGCCCCTGCTCGGTCAGCAACACGGCCCCGCCCGGCTGATCCTCGAAATCGGCGCGGGTCAGTTGCCGGCGGTTGATCAGACTGAGCGCCAGCCGATCCGCCACCACCGGCCGCAACTCCTCCATCAGATCCAGCGCCAGCGCCGGCCGCCCCGGTCGGAGCGCGTGCAGAAACCCCACCTGCGGATCGAGCCCCACTCCCTCCAGCGCCGAGGCGCAATCAATGCGCAGCAGCGTGTAGAGAAACCCCAGCAGTGCGTTCATCGCGTCGCGTGGCGGGCGCCGGGTGCGGGTGGTGAAACCCAGCGCCTCCCGATCCTCCCGCACCAGCAATCCAAATGCATCGAAATACCATTGCGCGGCTTCGCCTTCGTCGCCGCGCAGGATGTCCACCTCGCGCCGCTCCGGCAGCCGCTGCAGAATGCCGGCCGTCGCCTCCGCCGCCGCCCGCAGATACGCCGCCTCCGTCGGGTCGCGGCTGCTCCGCGCCCCGCGCAGCAGCAGATGTCGGCAATTGCGCAGCTTGCCCGCCACCATCGTGCGCGCGATGTCCGCGCACTGCGTCTCGTCGCTCAGCGCCAGATGTTGCGCCCGCCGCAGCAGTACGTTGCCGCTCGCCGGACCTTCCAGCCGCCCCTTGAAGCGGCCGTTGCGATCCAGCCAGGCGACGGCCCGACCATCGTCCGCACAGCGCCGCAGCAGCGCCGGGCTGATCAGCACGTCGCCAAAGCAGACGATGGCCGACAGTTGCAGCAGCGGCACGCGCAACCGCGTTTCCCGCTCGATCTCCACCCGCACCGTATCGTGATCCAAATGCAGGTACGACCGCTCGGTCTGGACGTAGAGGGTGTTGAGCACGGTGCGCATCAGCCGTCCTCCTCCCCGCCGTCATCCGGAGCCGGATAAAACAACTCCCCCAGAAACCCGCGCACCCGCGCCGGATGGGCCGCGATCTCCGGCAAACAGGCGTCGTGCAGCGAGCAATGGCGGCAGCGCGGATCGTCCACCGCCGGCGGCAGCCGATCTCCCGCCACCATAGCCCGCACTGCCGCGGTGGCTCGCTCCACCTCGGCGCGCTGCGCATCGTCGAACACGATCGGCCGGCGACGACGGGTGGCGTGATGCCAGATCGCCCCCTCCGGCGCCGGCTGCCCGGTCATCTCCTCCAGACACAGCGCCTGGGCGCACAGTTGCAGCGCTTCGTGACGCCACTCCCGGCGCGCTCCCGACTTGTACTCCACCGGCAGCGGCCGATCGCCATGGAACTCGACGATGTCGGCCCGGCCGATCAACCCCAACCGAGGCGACCAGAGCGTCATCGCCCGCACAGTGCGGACGCCGCGCTCGGACGTCTCGTCCGGTTCGTGGGCGCGCTCGTGCACCCGACGACCGCGCAAGGTATAGAGATTGTCTTCGAACGTTTGCTCCAGATGGATCAGACCGCACTGGCGCGGGCAGTAGCTCCAGTGCTCCAGCGCCGAGATCGGCACGAGATCCTCGTCTCGCCACACCGGCGTGACGACCGGCGACGCATCGATCATGGCGCGTTCCTCCGGCGGCGCGAGGGATCGGTTCCGGGTGAACCGGTCCCTCGCCGCGAGCTACCCCACCAGACGGGTCAGCGCGACGCCCGTCGGCAGACCGCCGTCGTCGATGCGCACCTCGTAGTCGGCGAAGGCGCGCGGCGCCGCCACGCCGGGTCGGCGCGCCACCGTGACCCGGTCGAACAGCGTGTGCGCCGGAGCGTTGCCCAGCGCGCTGTCGTGAGAGAAGACGTAGAGACCGCGGCAGGCGGTCATCCCCCGGCTGGCGGAGCGGTCCAGATCCCACATCCGCTCCAGCGCTTCCCAGATGGCCGCCAGATCCGCCTCGTCGAACCCGGTGCGCTTGCCGAAATGCGGGTTGATGAAGAGTTGCGCCCGGTACAATCCGTAGGGCACCAGCGTCTTGCGGCCCATCGTGCCGTGCGTGGCTCCCTCGGCGTTCGCATCGGTCGCCTGGCGCTCCTCCTTGGCGTTGGTCAAGGCCACCCGGGTGATGCTGACATCCATCGGCACGATCGGATCGATGGAGCGGGCGAAAGTGAACTGCACCGGGCCGCGCACCTGCCCGGCCTTGTAGTCGGTCACGCCCATCACCGCGCCGAAGGTCCGCACATCGAAGAAGTTCTCGCACATCCAGTTTTGCGCGGTCTGCTGATCCTTCTGCTCCTTGCTGCCCTTCTTGAGATTGCGCTCCGAATAGGCGCGCTCCTGCTTGTCGCTCAGAAAGGCGCCTTGCTGCACATAGATCTTGAAGCGCTCCTGGCTGCCGCGGGTGGCGTCCACCCAGTCGCGAATCTTGCGCTTGATGGCCACGTCGGACACCAGCCCCTGCATCGTTTCCGGGTCCACCCGCGGCAGATTGCCGGCGTCGGGATCGCCGTTGGGGTTGCCATCGGCGACATCGAACAGCAGCACCGCGTCGTGGCGGCGGTTGGCGTCCAGATGGGAAACGATCGTCGTCATCTCGCTCATGGCGTGTTGTTTCTCCTCATCGGATCGAACGAGCGGTCAATCGGGTCGTCGCGGTTCGCTACGCGTCGCCATCCTCGCCGCCGTCGTTCGGGCGGCTGTCCGCCGAATCGCGGCGTTCCTGGGCCTGTCGGCGGTCGTCGGCGCGCTGGTGGTAATAGCCCAGGGCGAACATGCCCTGCTCCGGCAGAGTCAGCGTGCGGGGAAACAAATCGATGCCTTCCATGACATCCTGCAGCCGGCGATCCAGCGCCACATAGGCCCCGCGCGAACGCTCGTCCTTGCGCAGTTTGGCCATGTGGTGCTGCGCGCCGGCCAGCAGCGTGCCGAACACGGCCGCCGGCGCCGACGACGCCGAGCCGTAGTACTTGTCGATCAGCGTGGCGTTCGGCGTTCCCAGCGAGCGCCGTTGCACCGCATCCAGCACCGCCAGCAGCCGCCCGCAGCGGTAGGCCACGTCGTCGCTCCGTTCATCCAGTTCGCTCATCGCCGCGATCCTCCCGTCCTCCGCGTCCATCTCCGAACACAACGCCATTTTGATGAGCGCCGCCTGCGCCCGGCCGACACCCTGGTTGGCCCGGCAGCGCCGCGTCGCCTGCGCCAGCACACCCAGCGGCAGCGGACTTCCCGCCAGCGCCAGCGCCAGCAGCGCATCGGTGACTTCCGGCGCCGGAGCGTCCTTTTTCGGGTCGCGCACCGTGGCGCGCGCCAACCGCCCCAGCGGCAGCGGCGGTCCCGGTTGCCCATCCCGCTCAACCATTTGCTGCAAGGCGAAATAATGGATCAACCGTTGTTTCGCCGCCCCAACCGTGCTGTCCAGCCACGAGCGCACGACGACGCGTGACCCGCTGGCGCCCAACCCCAGCGCGTAGAACGCGGACGCATCGAGCCGTGCCGCGCCCGCCGCGCCCGACAGCGGCGCCGCCAGCAGCTCCTTGACCTCCGCCGGGTCGTCCGTGGACAGCAGGCGCGCAATCGAGAATGTCTGCTGCTCGGCTGTCCAGAAGATAAAAATGCTGTTGCCCAGAATCAGGCGAGTCTCCGGGTTGGCGAGCAGCGCATTCAGCGCGTTGCCGTAGGTTTCGGCGCAGCGGGCGCACGTTGGTGCGATGAGCGAGTTAGCGAGACCGAACGATTCGAACACCGCGCTATTAGCCGAGATAAGATCTGTACCGCTCATCTGGCCGCCGGGGATGCCCTTGATCTTGAGCGGGTGGCGTGAGAGCGCCGGCCGGTCGTTCCCGCAGATCACGCAGGGCAGCGCCTCGCCGTCATCGTCCGCAACCGCTTCCTCGTCGCCTCCGCGCAGCCGCGCCCAGTAGGCGTGCACCGTCGGCAGATCGAACGGGAATACGCCATCGACCCGGAACGCCACGGTTGCCGCCGGGTCGAAGTCATCGGGCAGCGCGAACCGCTCCGGGTCGAACGATTCGAGAAACGCCAACTCCGCCGCCACCGCCGGTTCGCCGGTGCGCTCGGCGCAATCGCGCACCAGTTCGACGAACTGCTCGTGTTGTTGCGCGACGCGCTCGGGCCGGTCGTCCGGCCGCGCCAGGCCAAACACATAGACTCCGGTGTCCGTCAGCAACTTGGGCTTGATGCCATTTGCCCGCTTCACATGCGGCGCCAGCCGGCGCACGCCGAATTTGGTCGCCTTGTTGGCCGGGTCGGCGGTGTCGATGACCGGGCCGATCGCGCCCCCCTCGCCATCGAGATCGATCAGATACCGGATCGGTTGCACCTGGTAGCCGGCGGGCGGCAACTCCAATTCCCGCTCGGCATACTCGACCAATCGCTGGAGCAGCATCGCTACCCCTCCTCGTCCGCGGCCGGCACGCGCAGCACGCCCGCCTCCAGCCGCGCCTCGAAAAAGCGCGGCGACCCGCGGCCGGACCCGTCCGCGTCGTAGGCGATCTCGCGCAGCATGCGTCCCAGATCGGTCGTCAGCGGCAGCGGTTGCTCGTCGCCGCTCGGCGGCGCGAAGAACGCGCTGAACTCGCGACACCCCAGATACGGCGTGGCGAAGCACTGCCCGCGCTGCACCCGCCGTCGGAACTGATCCCGGTACTTGGCGCGCACGTCGGGGCCGCCCGCGCGCGGCTCCGGTTCGGCCCGGATCAGATAGGCCACATCGCGCAAGGCCAGCGTGTGGCGCTGGGTGCGGTCGTCTTCGGCCGCGTACCCGCCGCCGACGGTCGCCCACGTTCGCGCGGTGCGCTCCGAGGCGCGCGACTTCACTTCGTTGCGCACAAACGAGGCGTAGCGGATGTCGTTCAGCACCCAGATCTCATCGACCCGCCAGTCGAACTCCGGTTTCCAGAAGATGGCTTCCAGCACCCCGCGCGCTGCCGATGGGGTCATCACCGGATAGCTCACCCGCTCCACCTTCATTTCCGGTCGGGTGAAGCAGGCCAGATCGCCCCATACCTTCAGCGCCAACGGACGATCGAATCGTTCCAACGCGTCCCCCTCCTTGCGCTAAAAAACCAACCTGTCGAGATCGCCCTGCATGACCAGCCCTCGCACGGGATCGTACTCACCCATCCATTCCCACATCCCCCCCGCCAGCTCGGCCACCAAACCGCTTCGCTGCGCATCGTTGAACGCGCGCCGGCGCAGCGACACGACATACGGCTGCACCGCGGCGAACAACACCCGCTTGCGTGAGAAATCGAGTTTCGCTCCCGCGGCGCGCAGATTCGTGATGGCTTCGGCGCTCTTTTCCGCATGCGACGCTGAGCCGGGCAAATGCGGGGAGCCTCCGTAGGCCACGACCACCGAGACTCCGTCGTCGTCGATCATGCGGAAATCACGCGCGACCGTTTCATACTTCAGTGCCGCCCGCGCATCCTGGATGGTGCGGGCATCGACATCCACACTGGCGAACAGTTTCGCGAAATAGCGCTCGAACAGCGCCGGGTCGTCGGGGTCGCAGGCGCCCGCGGCCAGCAGTTGCTGCGTGATCTGGGTCGCGATGCGGTAGGGGCCGGCCGGCATCGCATCTTCCTCCGGTTCGAAGACGACCGTGCGGCCCCGCTCCAGCCGCCCCTCGCGGTTGCAGCGTCCCGCCGCCTGAACGATGCGGTCCAGCGGCCCCATCGCCCGCAGCACCAGCGGGAAATCGACATCCACGCCTGCTTCCACCACCTGCGTGCTGACCACCCGGCATGGCTGCCCTCGTCGCAACCGGTCGCGCACCTCAGCCAGCACGTCGCGGCGGTGCGCGCCGCACAGCAAGGTAGATAGGTGCGACGCATCCGGGTCGGCGAGCGCATCCAGCAGCGCCAGCGCGGCAGCCTTGGTGTTGACGATCGCCAGCGCTTGCGGAGCCGAGCGCATCTCGTCGGCGACGCGCTGCCACGACCACGGCGACCCCTCCGGCCACACGTAGTCCACGCGCTTCAGCGTCTGGAACAGGCGCGGCGGATCGGGCGCGATCTCCCGGATGTTCGCCAGTTGCGAGAAACCGGGGGCGCGGGCGAAGGCTGGTTGGGTGGCCGTGCAGAGCACGACGCTGGTCCGGTAATGCGCCGTCAATTGAGAGAGCGCATCGAGGATCGGAGCCAGCAGCGGCTGCGGCAGCGTCTGCGCCTCGTCGAGAATGACGACGCTTTCGGCGATCCGGTGCAGCTTCCGACAGGCGGTCGGCGTGCGCCCGAACAGACTCTCGAAGAACTGCACGGTGGTGGTGACGACGATCGGCGCGTCCCAATCCTGCGCGGCCAAGCGCCGCCACAGATCGCCGGTGGTTTCGCCGCCTTCGGCATCATCGCTTCCAGCGCTGCTGAAGTGCTCCAGCACGGAACGATCTTCGGGGAAGATGTCCCGGAAGGTCTGGGCCGTCTGGTCGGTGATGGTCAGATACGGCACGGCCACGATGACCCGCTGCAGACCGTGGGCGCGGGCATGCTCCAGCGCGAAGGCGAGCGCCGAGCGCGTTTTCCCGCCGCCGGTGGGCACGGTCAGGCGAAAGAACCCCGGCTTCCATGCCGCCGCCGCCAGACAGGCGCGATACACCTCGTCGCGCACCGCGTTGACCGGCCCGGTTCCCCCGGTCAGACTGGCCTGATCGGCGATTAGGCGCGCCCCCAGCGTGGCGATGTCCGGCGTCGCGCCGCGCTGGTCCGCCCGCTCCGGGGAGAAATGGCGCTCGGTGTCCAGATGGTCGGCGTCCACCAGCGCGGAGAAGCACATCCGGAGGAACAGCTCGGCGCCGAGCGGGCTGTGCGCGAAGGAAGGGACCGCGTCCGCTTCGAGACGATCCGGCAGCGCCAACCCGGCTGCCGTGACGCGGCGCAGCGTCTCGGCGATGACGTCGTCAACGCCGAGTGCGCGCACCTTCGCTTTCACCGCGCTGCAGTCGGGCAGGCCGCCATGATGCCCCTGGATCAGCAGCGCCAGCGGTGCGAAGCGCGCGAAGCCGACGAGCGTCCCGGCCCCCTTGTGATCCACCGTCGGGTGGCGGCGCCTGGGCTCGCGTTCGCACGCCTCCAGATAGCGCTGAAAGGCGTCGCTGGCCTTGCCGATATCGTGCACCTGCCCGGCCGCACGAGCGATCCGGTCGCCCCCGAAGGGTCGGGCGAAGATCGCCGCGAGATCGGCGACGGCGCCGAGGTGAGCGCTGAGGTCGTGGCGCTCGCCGCTGGCGTTGCGCGAGTGGGCAATCGGCATCGCATCATCCTCCCGCCGCGGCAGGGTTTCGACCGCCCGACGCTATCTATTTATATGACTAGCAGCATAGCATGGAATCACCCTGTGCTTGCGGTTCACCGCGTCTCGCGCCTGCGCGTTCTGGTCGCCGGTGCGCTATCCTGACACCGGACATAATCCCGTCTCGCGGCGGATTCGCCGGCGGAGTGGCCGCCGCGCGCCGCCGCTTGTGGAGGCGCTCCCGATGACCGATTCCGCGTCCGGCGGCCGTACTGGCCGCGTCACCGAAACCCCCGAAGCGCGCCCGCTGGAACCACCCCAGTGGCGCGACCACTTCAAGGAACCCATCGTCCAACCCGGGCAAAGCGCCGCCCCGCGCGCCCAGGCGGCCCCCGGCGGCCCCGCGCCGCGGGTCGAACCGGTGGTCGAATCCTCCCAACTCCGTCCCGAAGCGCTGGCCCGCTCCGCGCGCGACTTCGTCGACGCCACCCCCGAAGAACGCGCCGCCCAGATGCGGCAAGTGGGCGACAAGCTGAAACCCCTCGCCGCCGACGCCGAGAAACTCGCCGCCGGCGCGCTGGGCGTCGCCGCCAAGGGGCTTTCCGGGCTGGCCGCCAGGTTGGAGGAGCGCCGCAAACAGCGCGGATAGCGAGCGATCCGCGCGGGCGCCGCGCGCTCCCCGACGCCGCCTTCGGACCGGCTGAGTTTCCCCGCAACCACGCCGATTTTCAGCCGCGTCCGCGAGGCGGTTCCGGTTTGACGCGCCCTGACCCGCTCCCGTATCATGATTGTCCGGGAAGGGCAGCGCCAGAGCACGGAAACCGGGCAGACGACCGTGTCGTCGCGCCGGTTCCGTGGGCTACGCCGCGCCCGGTGAATGTAATCCGACACTCCGATCCCCCATCGCGGGGATCGATCCGGACCCGGCCTGTGCGCCCGGTCCGCTACAACCCGGAAAGGGATGCCGATGGATCTCACGACGTTCGCACTCGGCGTCCTCGAGTTGGTCCTCGTCGCGCTCGCCACCTACTTCGCCACCCGGTGGCACCTGGAAGGCCGCGCCAACGCCCGCGTCCGCCAGGCGCAGGCCGAAGCCGATCGCATTGTGGAAGAGGCCGAAACCCGACGACGAGACGCCATGCTCGAGGCGAAAGATGAAGCGATCCGCCTGCGCGCGGATCTCGACCGCGAATTGACCCAGCGCCGCAAGGAAGTCGAACGCATCGAGCGGCGCATCGAACAAAAAGAGGAGACGATCGACCACAAAGCCAACGGACTCGATCAGCGCGAGACCCAGCTCCGCCGCAAGGAGCAGGAGACGACCCGCGCCCGTGAAGCAGCCGAGCAGGAGATCGCCCGCGCCCGCGACACCTGGAGCGCCGAAAAAGCGCGCCAGCAAACCGAACTCGACCAGACGCGCGACCGGCATCTGACCGAGCTGGAGCGCGTGGCCGGGCTCACTGCGGCGGAAGCCAAGGACGAACTGGTGCGCGAGGTCGAAATCGAGGCCCGCGCCATGGCCGCCCGCCGCCTGCACGAGCTGGATCTCGAAATGCAGGAAGAAGCCGACCGCCGCTCCCGCAAGGTGCTCGCGACCGCCATCCAGCGCATCGCCTCCGACTACGTGGCCGAAACCACCGTCTCCGTCATCCCGCTGCCGTCCGACGACATGAAGGGGCGCATCATCGGCCGCGAGGGGCGCAACATTCGCGCCCTCGAACAAGCCACCGGGGTCGATCTGATCGTCGACGACACCCCGGAAGCCGTCACCGTGTCCGCCTTCGATCCCGTCCGCCGGGAAATCGCGCGTCGCGCACTCAGCAAGCTGCTGCAAGACGGCCGCATCCACCCCACCCGCATCGAGGAGATCGTCCAGAAAACCCGCATCGAACTCGATCAGGTGATGCGCGAGGAGGGCGAGAAGGTCGCCTACGAGGCGAATGTGCCGGGGCTCCATCCGGATCTCATCAAGCTGCTGGGCCGGCTCAAGTTCCGCACCTCGTACGGGCAAAACGTGCTGGCGCACTCGCTGGAGACCTCGCTCATCGCCGCCGCCATCGCCTCGGAACTGGGAGCCGATGTCAGCGTCGCCAAAACCGCCGGGTTGCTGCACGACATCGGCAAAGCCGTCGATCACGAGGTGGAAGGTCCGCACGCCCTGATCGGAGCCGACATCGCCAAGCGGCTGGGTCGCTCCAGCAAGATCGTGCACGCCATCGCCGCCCACCACGGCGAAGAAGAACCGCAAACGGTCGAGGCGTTCATCGTCGCCACCGCCGACGCCATCAGCGGGGCCCGACCCGGCGCCCGGCGCGAGATGGTCGCCACCTACATCAAGCGGCTGGAGGCGCTGGAGGGCGTGGCCAACTCGTTCGAGGGCGTCGAGAAATGCTTCGCCATCCAGGCCGGGCGCGAGGTGCGCATCCTCGTTCACCCGAGCGCCATCGACGATCTGGGAGCCGCCCGCCTCGCGCGCGATGTCTCCCGCAAGATCGAAGAAACCCTCGAATACCCCGGCCAAATCAAGGTGACGGTCATCCGGGAAATGCGGGCGGTCGAATATGCCCGCTAACCGCCGATGAGCGCGCTCCCGCCCGATGGCGCCGCGCCGCCGGATCTGGTGCGTCTGCTGATCGTGGGCGATGTGGTCGGCTCGCCCGGCCGCCGCGCCGCGCGCCGGCTGCTGCCGGAGCTGCGCCGCGAGGTCGGAGCCGATCTGGTCGTCGTCAACGCCGAGAACAGCCACGAGGGGCGCGGCATCAGTCTGCGCGCGGCGCGCGAACTGCGCGACGCCGGAGCCGACGCGCTCACCGGCGGCAATCACGTCTGGGATCACCCCGAGATCGACCAGGCGCTCGCCGACGACGATCTGCGCATCGTGCGCCCGCTCAATCTGCCGCCGGAGATGCCCGGCGAGGGCGCGCTGACCTTGCGGGTGCGCGGTCATGCGATCACCGTGGTCAATTTGCTGGGGCGCGTCTTCATGGGACCGGCCGACGATCCCTTCCGCGCCATCGACGCGCTGCTGGCCGATCTGCCGCGCGACGTGCCTCGGCCGCTGGTTGTCGTAGACTTCCACGCGGAGGCGACGTCCGAGAAGCAGGCTATGGGCTGGCACCTGGCGGGACGGGTGGCGGCGGTCGTCGGAACGCACACCCACGTGCCGACGGCCGATGCGCGCGTGCTGCCCGGGGACACTGGCTACGTGACCGATCTCGGCATGGTGGGTCCGCGCGATTCGATCATCGGCACGGCGGTGGAACCCGCTCTGCGCCGGTTTCTCTCGGCGCGCCCCGGTCGGATGTCGGTGGCCGACGGTCCGGTCGTCTTCAATGCCGTCGTGGTCGATCTCGACCCCGCGCGCGGGGGCTGCCGCGCCATCTATCGGGTCGACCGTCTGGATCCGAACGATGCCGCCTCCGGGCGAATGCATCGATAACGCGCCAATCTCTTAGGGAGGGCACCCCCGTCGTGGATCGGTTCTTCAGCAAGCTCGACCTGCGCGACATCAAAATCGACCCGTTCAAAACCAGCTTCCCCCCCGATGCGGAGGACGAGGCCGGGGACGACGAGTCAGTCGCTCAGGCCGCCTCACCAGAGACCCCGACGACCGATGGGAGCGAGCGGCGACCCCACGTCCCGGCCTGGGTCGCGACGCGACCCGCTGCGGACGGTTCCGTCCCGTCCGATGGCCACGGCGATGGCTTTGGCGATGGCTTCATCACCGAGGTCGAGATCGTGGAAACGACCACCATCGCCGTCACCGTCGAATGCGGCGCGCCGGAGCCGGTGCTGGCCGGGCCGGGCGAGGTGCTCAAGGTGTCGGCCCGCTCCCGCCCCAGCGCCGTCGCCGGGGCCATCGCCGGGGTCGTGCGCGAAAACGGTCGCGCCGAGGTGCAAGCCATCGGAGCCGGAGCCACCAATCAGGCGGTCAAGGCGGTGGCCATCGCGCGCGATTATCTGCGCGAAACGGGCATCGAGGCCATCTGCCTGCCCGCCTTCATCGACGTCACCATCGACAACGAGGACCGCACCGCCATCCGGCTGGTGGTCGAACCGCGCTAACCGACGCGGGGCGGCGCGCGCCGCCCCGAACGCGCCGTCCCGGTTCGGCGCCGCATCGCCGAGAGTCGCCCGCCATGCCTCGCCACGCCGCCAACCCCATCGATCTGCACGTCCACAGTTGGTTCTCCGACGGCAGCCAATCGCCGGAAGGTCTGGTTGCCGCGGCGGTCGAGGTGGGGGTGCAGGTGCTCGGGCTGACCGATCACGACACCGTCGCCGGCGTCGTGGCCGCCGTCGATGCCGCCGCCCGGCACGGCGTACGGCTGATCCCCGGGGTCGAAATCAGCACCAGTCTGCCGCTGCGGCTGGAGCCGCCGGAGCGGTTGCCCGTGCATCTGCTCGGCTATGGCTACGACCCCACCGATGAAGAGTTGCTCGACACCCTGGCGTTCTCTGCCCGGGCGCGCGATCGGCGCATCCGCCGCATCGTCGCCCGTCTGCGCGAGCTGGGTGTGCCGGTGGACGCCGAACGCGTGTTCGCGCTGGCCGGAACCGGCAGCGTCGGCCGCCCCCACGTGGCGCTGGCGCTGGTGGAGATCGGCGCCGCCGCCAATGTGCGCGACGCCTTCGCCCGCTTCCTGGGCAGCGGCAAACCCGCCTACGTGCGCCGTCCGCCGGTGGACACCGAGGCGACGATCGAGTTGATTCGGCGCGCCGGCGGCGCGCCGGTGCTGGCGCACCCTGACGAGTTTCGCGATCGCGATGAAACCGGTCAGCCGCGCGCCGAGCCGCGCTACGACGATCTGGAGCGGCTGCTGGATCGGCTCGTGCCGGCGGGATTGCTGGGCATGGAAGTCGACTACGGCGATTACGACGCGACGGTGCGCGCCGCGTTGCGGGCGATCGCCGAGCGGCGCGGGCTGGCCGCCACTGGCGGCAGCGACTATCACGGGCTGACCGTGAAACCGGATCGCCCGCTCGGCATGGCTCCGGTGCCGCCGGCGGCGGTGGAGGAACTGGATGCCGCGATCGCGCTGGCCCAGCGGCAGCGACCGTGAGCGAGGCGTTGCCGCACCGGACAGCGACGCAGGCATCGGCGGTCGTCGTCGCCGCCGGGCGCGGCGTTCGCCTCGGCGCGCCGGACAAGGCGCTGCTGCCGCTGGCCGGGCGGCCGATGCTGGCCTGGTCGCTCGACGCCCTGCAAGCCGCCGCCGTCGATGAGATCGTCGTCGTCGCCGGCGATCACACTCAGGCGGCGATCGCGCAATTGCTGGCCGCGGGAACGTGGCCCAGCGCGCGGCGGGTGGTGGCGGGCGGCGCGCGGCGACAGGATTCGGTGCTGGCCGGGTTGCGCGCGACCGATCCGGCGGCCGAGGTGGTCGTCATCCACGATGCGGCGCGCCCGCTGGCGTCCCCCGCCCTGTTCGACGCCTGCATCGCCGCCGCGGCCCGTGACGGCGCGGCGATCGCCGCCGTGCCGGTGGCGGACACCCTGAAGCGCGTCGTCGACGACCGCATCGTCGCCACGGTGGATCGCGCCGGGTTGTGGGCGGCGCAAACACCGCAGGCGTTCCGGCGGCAGGTGCTGCTCGATTTGTTCGTCGGCTCCGACGAGGCGACGCTGACCGACGAAGCCGCCCGCTGCGAGGCGCACGGTGTGCCGGTGGCGGTGGTGGACGGGTCGCCGACCAATCTGAAAGTGA
>JADLCW010000255.1 GCA_020847015.1 Thermomicrobiales bacterium
CGCGACATTGCTGACCACACTGGTGGCGGTTTCCGTCACGACCCGCTGCACGCCGCCGACATCGTTCGAGATGCGGGACTGGATCTCACCCGTCCGGGTGGCGGTGAAGAAGCGTAGTGACTGGCGCTGGAGATGCTGGTAGAGGGCGTCCCGCAGATCTCGCATCACGTTCTGGCCGATGACGACGTTGAGGTAAGTCTGGCCGACGCTGATCAACCCGGAGATCAGGGGGATGGCGATCATCAGCCCGACGGCCAGGTAGAGCCTGTCGAGATTCCGGTTAGGGATGGCGTCGTCGATGATGTACTTGAGCAAATAGGGATTGATCAGCCCCAGCCCGGCCGTGATCAGGATCGCGATCACGGTCAGCAGCACCCGCTTCCAGTAGGGGCGGAAGAACCGGACCACACGGCGGAAGGTCTGGGCGTCAACCGGTTGATCGGCGCCTTCGGGCAGCGGGCCGCCCATCATCCGGCCGCCTCCACCTCCTCGATGCATCGTCACTCCTTAACGGTGTCAGGTCACTCTCGGAGCGCTCGCTGCGGCAGGACGTCGCATTGTTCGTGCCCCTATCAATGCACTTAACGTACGGTTATCAGGATGGGTTGCCATCGCCCGAGGGTACAGGAGTGAGTCCTGCCCGAACGGGCAGGCGAAATGGCCGGGCGCCGGTCATATCCGGCGCCCGGCATCAGCTCATGCCAGCAATCTGTGCGCCGGCCCGCGACGCGGTTCGTGGATCTGGCGGCAACGCCCCGCCATCAGGCGGCTGGACGCGGGCTTTTCAGTCGACGCTTGCCATGGATGCCTGAGCCAGGCGCGAAGCGCGGCTGCCTGGACGGTTTCGGAACGAGTGTCCAAGAAGCGGGGCCGCCTGACAGCAGTTTCTGCAGGTTGTCGGGGTTGAAGAAGCGTTCCGGCGGCGTGAGGAGCTCAAGCGCCAGGTACATGTCGCGGATGGCCTCCGCGTCCCCCTGGATTGCCGCGCGCAGGGCGCGTTGCTCCGGAGGCAACCCGCGAAACTGCGCCATGTGCAGATTCTGCCTGTAGTCGGCAAGGGTCGCCTCGTTGCGGCGCCGCTCGTACTCGGCGAGTGCGTCGCTCAGGGGTTGCTCGCCGCTGAGACCGCGGTGGATGGCGTCTGCCAGGAGTTCCGCATCGCGGAAGGCATCGCCACAGCCGAGCGCCATGTAGGGATCCTTGTGACAACCGGCATCCCCGACGAGCGCCCAGCCGTCGCCCTGCGGAGTGCGCATGAAGTTCGGGAGATCGACGGCGCCGCGGAACGGCTCCTCGCGTCGCCCGTTGCGGATGATCCCGGCCAGATCGGGCGATTCGTCGATCGCGCTCATGAACCGGCCTTCGATGTCCGCGCGCACCGACGGCGCCTGGTCGATGGGCCAGGTGACGAAGACCATGTGCAGCCGGTCGTTGGTGGGCGCCACGAAGATTGCCTTGTCACCAAGGTCGACAACTCTGATGCCCTGATCGGGGATGCCGCTCCAGTAGGAGAAGTAAAAGCAGGTCAGGGTCGGACAGGCGTTGCCGGCGAGCGCGTCGACGAAACGGGCCAATCCGGAGTAGCGGCCATCTGCCCCGATCGTCATCCGCGCTTGCTCGCTCACCGGTCGCGTGGAGCCACGCTCGTGGCCCGTGATGCCGGTGACCCGATCGTTGCCATCGGTTATGAAATCCTCGACCGTGAAGGAGGTGCGCAGCTCGGCGCCCGCGTCGACGGCGGCATCAACCAGTAGCGCATCCAGCGCCGTCCGCCGGGGCGCGATGCCGAGCGGCACGCCGTTCACGGCCACGTTCTCGCCGGTCAGGCGAACGCCGTGCCACTCCGTCGACATGGTCGTGATCGGCGGGGCGCCGGTGGCGATGACGTCATCGAGCAGACCCCAGCGCTGGAGTACGCCGGTGCCGCCGTGATGGATGAAGTGCCCGTGCGGGATATCGCTGGGAAAGGTGGAGCGGTCGACCAGCAGCACGCTGTGTCCCTGCCGCGCCAGCAGCATCGCGGTTGAGGCGCCGGCGCAGCGGGCGCCGACAACGATGGCGTCATACATCTTCATGTCCCTTCCAGTCCGCGTCGGTGCGGGCCAGACTCACCGGTCGCACAGCCAGGAGCGCCATCGCTCCCTGCGATCGATGGACCGAGTCTGCGCTTGCCCGGAAGGGATGTCATCCGTAGGAATGCTGATTTATGTCGATATCCATGACGACTGATCTGACCGTGAGCGAAGGCGGAGATGAGCCGCGAACACGATGACCAACCGCTCGCGCCGGGAGGCATGCTGTCACGAAACGATGTGGTCAAGGATCAGGAGCGGTGGCGAATGAACGACGTTCGGGAATGGAACCCGGTCAATCGCTCTCTGTCGCGGCGTTCCCTGTCTCAGCATCCACGGTCACCGTTTCACCGGAATCCGATGCGGCGGATTCCTCCGCGATCGGCGGCAGGATGGTGGGCTCGACGCCACGGCCAAAGCGGACCGGCTTGATGTTGGGGATGGATGGCAGGTCGGTGGAGGAGCGGAGCGTGATGAAGTCGTCGCTGCGCATGCCCTGCGCGAGCAACCGGGATTCGTAGATGTCAGCGATATCGTGCCCGTCGCGGCGCTCGTGGCGGCGGGTAGGGCGCGTGCTGATCGACTGCGGGGTTCGTTGAGACATGCATTCCTCGTGGGCTCGCCGGGCCGCCCATCGGCGCGCCGGCACTACAATAGCAGACTCAACGCTCTGTCTACCCGATTGTCCGCCGTCCGGGGGGACCCGGAGCGATCAGCCGGCCGCCATCCGTTGCTCCCGCACGTTCAATGCCACCAGGCGTGCATTCTGCCCGGCACACGGGCGTTTGAGGCCGCTCTCCGGTTGACCGGCTGTTGGTCCTTCTCTATGATCGATGGCATTGTTCTCGCCATGTGACGGCCCTGGCGCCGTTGGGAGCGCCCTTGCATGACCCACGACAAAACGACCGCCCCGGCGCCGGCCGCGGCCACTGATCTCCTGTACCACCGCGACGCATACCTGAAAGCGACCGAGGCCACAGTCGTCGCCGTGGATCCTGAATCGCGTACTGTCGCGCTTGACCGCACGATCGTCTATCCCGGCGGCGGCGGGCAGCCGCACGATACGGGAACGCTGACGAGCGGCTCGGGCGGTGAGTGGCCGGTCGTGGCGGCGAAGAAGGCGGGCGATGCGGTCTGGCATGAGCTCGGCGGCGACGCGGCGCTGCCTGGGGTGGGCGACGGGGTCACCGTCAGCATCGACTGGGAGCGGCGTTACCGGCTGATGCGGATCCACACCGCGCTGCACGTGCTCTGCGGCATGATCTACCGGGACTACGGCGCGCTCGTAACGGGCGGCAACATGGGTACGGACAAGGCGCGCATGGACTTCGAACTGGAGGCGTTCAACCCCGGGATCGTGGCCGAGATCGAGCGCCGGGCGAACGAGGAGATCGCCAGCGAGCGGGAAACGCGCGTCAGGATCCTTCCCCGTGACGAGGCGTTCAAGGTGCCCGATCTGATCCGCACCAAGATAAACCTGCTGCCGGAAGGAATCGCCGAGATCCGCACGGTCGAGATCGTCGGGCTCGA
>JADLCW010000256.1 GCA_020847015.1 Thermomicrobiales bacterium
CGGCACGAACCGCGCGCAAGTCGTCAAGCGACACTGGCTGCCCGGTGGCGCGACCCGTGACGATGACCGCTGCCGCCAGTCCGCGCTCGACCGCATCCTCCGCCAGATCGGGCAGGGGACGCGGCGCGAGCGGCGCAGCGTGCTTGACATCCACATCGGCCCATACGGCGACGTCGGCGCTTAGCCGCCGGATAAGCGCCTGCGCTTCTTCGGCCCGCCCCTCGATGATTCCCTGGTCGGTCACTGCCGCTCCAACGTAAATGTTGGCGCGAACGAAGGCGGCTCCGCTCACGGCAGCGATGGAGACGGCCGCCAGCACGTCGTTGCGCAGCACGTTGACGCCGACCGGTATCCCGGCTGCCTCTCGCACCGCCGCGACTGCCAGCGTCATGGCGGCCACGGTATGGGCGGCGACGGTATCCTTGGCGAAGGGGATGTCGCCGAAATTCTCCACGATCAGCGCATCGGCTCCGCCTTCGACGTAGGCAAGGGCGTCTCGGCGCGCGGCGGCCAGCAACGCCGGCAATACGCCGGCCGGGCCGCCGCGCGCCGAGCCAGGCAGCGGCGGGAGGTGGACGACGCCGACCACGCGCGGCGGCTGGCGCATTACGAGCCTCCATTCCGCACGGCGACGATGCCGGCCGCCAGCGCGCCGAAGGCGAACAGCAGCATACACACCGCGAAGAGGGTAAACCCCCCACGGGAGCGCACCGCCATCGGATCGCGCTTGACGAACCGGGTATAAAGCAGCGACACCGCGTAGACGCCGGCCCCGCCCGCCACCCCGAACCAGATTAATGCCTGTATGCCCACTCCCGCTCCGTTCGTTCGTCAGCGCCGCTCCAAGCCGGCGATGTGCAATTCCTCACGCACCTCGAGCACGCCAGCCACCCGCGCCGCGACCGCCTCCGCATTCTCCGCATCCTCGAGCGTCGGCACTTCGCCGCGCAGGGTGGCTCGCCCTTCTCGCACGGTCACGCCGATGACCAGGTCGGTGGTTGCGGCATCCTCGCGCAGTTCGCGCGCGATGTCCTCGGCGATCTCGACATCGCCCCGGAGTTGACCTTCTTCAGTCACAGCCGGATCGTCCATCGAGGTCTCACTAAACCCACCCAGCACATGCAATTCTCGCGGTTCGCCGACCGGGGTCACGACCGGGTCGGTCGGCGGAGAATAGGGAACGGCTTCGGCAACGGAGATTTCCGGGTCGGCGGGACCGCCTGCTTCGCTAAAATCGGGGTCGAACTCCATCGCCGTCCGATTTGGGTCGCGCGGCGCATTGCGCGGCTGCAACCCCCAATATTCGTCGGTAGTGAGCCGCTCGCCCGTCTCGAACGGCGTGTCGGGGGCGTATTCGATGATGATGATGGCGTCCACCAGCCGATAGCGTAGTCCGACCAGCGCGGCGCGCGTCACGTCGAGCGCCGCCTGTCGATTCTCCTCGGAATCGACCTCGCCCTCGAGCACGATCTGATCGCCATCGACCTCGACGCCGACAAAGATGCCAGCATCCTCGAGCGTGACGGTGATCTCCCGCAGGCGGTCCGCGAGCGTCCCCGCCTGATCGGACGCGGCCGATTGCTCATTCATGGTCTGGCGCCTCCTTACGATCGATCCCGCCTTGCGCCGCGCGGTTCACGCCGAACGGAGCGGGGCAAGGGTAGCGGATAGACGGCCCACACGGCCGCAACCGGGTGACAGCGCGCTCGAGGACAGGTACGCTCTGCGTCATGCCGAACTCCGATCGTCACACCCGACCCGGTGCTGGTTCCGAGCCGACCGATCGCCCGTCGACCGGGCTTCGGCGCGGCGCGCCGCCGCCGCGCGGCAGCGCCGCCCGGCCGGCCACTTTGCCAGATCCATACCGCTACACCATCGCCGATTTGGCGGAACGCACCGATATCACTCCGCGCACCATTCGCTACTACATCCAGGAAGGGTTGCTGTCGCCGGCTCACGGGCGCGGCCCCAGCGCCACGTACGATCTCGGGCACCTCGGTCGTCTCCAGGCGATCGCTCTCTTGAAAAACAATCATTTGCCGCTGGAGGCGATCCGGGATCGACTGGCGGGGCTTAGCGATCGCGAGATTCAGACGATGCTGGAGATCGACCCGGAGCCGCAGGAAGACCTGTGGCGACGCATCCAGCTCCATCCAGATCTGGAACTGCATGTGCGCGAGCGTCCGGGACGACCGCGGGATTACAAACTGCAGGGCGCGGTGGAAACGATTCGCGCGATTGTGCGCGATCAACTCGACCCGGATCGCTAGGGTACGCCAATGAATGCGACGACGAATGACTGGCACGCCGACCACCTCTGGACACCGGACAATGCCGATGGCAGCGGGTGGGCCGATGTCGACTGGGTGAGCGCGGCGCGGGCCAGCCGCTACCATTATCGCCACGGCGAGGCGTGGTCGGATGCCAACGCGCTCCGGCCGCCCTTCTATCGGGTGGTGACGCGGCTGGAATCGGCAACGCTGACTCCGCACGAAAACAGCTACTTCGTGCATCGGGAGCGGTTGGCCGATTTCCTGGCTGAACTCGCCATTACAGGAGGAGCCGAAGCGATCTGGCACATCGAACCGTGCCCCGATCCACCCTCAGAAAGTCGTGCGGGTGCGTAAGCGACAGGGTACGACGAGGCGCCGTGCGCCGCGCAGCTAAAGCGAACGAAGCGAGGCCGCCTGGCAGGCGGCCTCGCTTCGTTCGTCGTGGGGAAATTCCGAACCGCTACACCTTCGCCGGTTTACCGTCTGCGGTGGAACGCGCCAGTTCCATCACGTTCGGGCTGCCGACTGCCAGGTCGGAGGCGATGTTGCCCTTGGCGTCGATCAGGATTGCCGAAGGGGTGCCGCTGGAGCCGAACGCGGAACCAACGCTGAAGTTGCGATCCAGCAAGATCGGCGAGCGCAACTCCATCGCTTTGTTCGCGTCGGCGTCGCCGCTGGAAACCAGCATCAGCTTGGGTGCGCCCTTGGGCGGATTCGCCTCCCATTTCTTCAAATCATCCAGCATGCGCTGACAGAAACCGCACCCGGGATTCCAGAACAGGAGCATGGTGCGGGTTCCCAGGTGATCGGCAAGGTCGATCATGTTGCCGTTGACATCCGGCAGGCGGACGACCGGAGCTTTCGTGCCGATCGCCGGCACGGCCGGTTCGTCGTCATCTGCCGCGCCGTTGGCCGCCGGAGCCGGAGCTTCATTGCGCAGCAAACCAAGCACGCCGGGCGCTCCGACCGCGACCGCAGAGGCGACGTTGCCTTCGGCGTCCACCAACACCGCCGACGGCGTGCCGCTGGCTCCGAAGGAGCGCCCAACGTTGAAGCCGGTATCGAGAACGATCGGGGAGGAGAGACCGTGCTCCCGGTTGCGCTCGGCGTCGCCAGTGGAAACGATCAGCAACTTCGGCGCGTCCGCCGGTGGATTCGCCTCCCACGCTTTCAGATCGTCCAGCATGCGCTGGCAGAAACCGCATCCCGGGTTCCAGAAGAGCACGGCGGTCGGGTGACCGTTGAAATCCGCCAGCGTGACCGGCTTGTCATCCAGGTCATTGAGCGCAATGGCCGGAGCCGGTTTGCCGATATTGGCGGACCCGGCGGGCGCGGGGCGGCGCGGAGCCGGCTTGATCTCGATACGGGTCGGGTTGGGCACGTTGCCCTCCACAACCCGGGTGACCAGTTGGCGGATCTCCTCGCTGCCGCCCGCGGCGGCGCTGGCGACCAATCCGTCGGGTGAAACCAGCACTGCGGTCGGCGTGCCAAACGTCACGTACGCATCGGCGATCTCGTTGTCTTTCTGCAACAGCACGTTGGACAAGCCGTGCTCAATGACCTTGGCCTTGTTGGCATCGGGCGCGCCGCGGCTGATCAGCGCGGTCGTGAGCTTGCCGCTGAATTCGCGCTGCCAGCGTCCGAGTTCGGGCATCAAGGCGTTGCAGGGACCGCAACCGGGGTCGCTGAACACCAGCAACACCGGCTTGCCTTGGGCGCGCAGCGAATCGAGCGTCGCCGTCTCTCCGAAGAGCCCGGTCAGGCTGAAGGCCGGCGCCGGGGCGCCGATGGGCAGCCCTTCTTCCCCCTCGTCCTCGTCGTCTTCATCGTCGTCGAAGTCGATGTCCGCATCTTCGAGCGCGGTTTCGATCTTGTCCATGCGAACGAGCAGTCGCCCGTTCTGTCCGAGCAAATGCACGAGGAGCCACACGACAGCCCCGAGCACCACCGCCATCACGATGAGCAGCGCCAGCAGAATCCATTCGAACACAGCGCGGTCCTCCGTCCATCCGAGGAGACTGGCTCCCGGGTTGCCCGCCAACCCGCTAATGCCGATGAACAACGCCAGCAACGCGAATACCCCGTTGCGAACAAGGGTGCTCGCGCCGATCGGCTCTGTGCTGAGCTGGCCAAAACAGTGGCAATCGGGCCGATTGCCGCGCGACAGGTTGTACGAGATGCCGCCAATGAAGGCGAGGAGCAGAAGGAGCGACAGCCAGGCGCCGATGGTGGTGGTGGCCACCGGCAGCAACATCACCGCCAGCGCCAATTCTCCAATCGGCAGCAGGAGACCGATTGGCTTGGCGAACCGCTCCGGCACGCCAAAATTGGCGACCGCCCGCTGCGACCCCTGGAGATCGAGCAACTTGGCAACGCCCGAAACCACGAAAATGCCTGCCAGCACAAGTCGGGCAAGCGCGACAACGACATCCATGCCACGATCCCTCGGATCCCGTCCGGAATTACCCCCGCGTGCGCCTCATGGTCAAGCTGCGGCGCGACAGGGAACTGCCGAATAGAACGCTGCGAGTGTAGCACGCCACTACCGAAAAGATAGTGGGAGGCGCTTGCGGATCCGTGGCCGGACGACGCGCCTCGGC
>JADLCW010000257.1 GCA_020847015.1 Thermomicrobiales bacterium
CGTCCGATCCGAGTTTGGCGCGCAGCCGACTTATCCACATCCGCAAGTAGCGCACTTCGTCGCGAAATTCCGGTCCCCAGACCCGACTGAGCAATTCTCCATGCAGCATCACCCGCCCGGCGTTGCCTGCCATCTGCTCCAGCAATGTCCATTCGGTTCGACTGAGTCGTACTTCGCTGCCGCGCAGCATCACGCGCCGCCGGTCGAGATCAATCTCCAGATTAGGGTAGCGCAACAGCGAACCGCCGGTCGTCCGCTCGCCCCCCGAGCGACGCAGCACGGTAGCGACCCGGGCCGACAGCTCCTCGGGGTTGAACGGTTTGGTCACGTAGTCGTCGGCGCCGTTTCGCAGACCGCGCAGCTTGTCGGCATCGCCGGTCCGCGCCGTCAACATGAGCACTGGGATGCGATCGCCGGCGCGGATTCGCCGCAGCGTCTCGAATCCGTCCATACCGGGAAGCATCAGATCGAGCACGACCAGATCGGGGCGATCTTCCTCGATCCGAGCGAGCGCTTCCTCGCCGGTGGCCGCAACGACGACGGCGTACCCGGCGGCTTGCAACTCGGCGCGGACGAGTCGGACGATGGCTGGTTCGTCGTCGACGACGAGGATGAGACGTTTGCGCATCGGCTCCTCTCCGCCTGCCGCGCACCGGCGACCGCCCGATCGCACTGATCCGCGTGCCAATCCACCGTAGGCCTCCGCCGTATGCGTCCATTATGTTCATGTGGGCGAGCGACGGCAACGGCGGTCGCGGCAGCAGCACTCCAGAACGTGCAGTGATTCCGGCATCGCGGCAACGCTGCACCCCGGTGCGTTGGCCTCGCACGGTCGCTGGAAACGAGCAAGCACTCGATCTTGACAGTTATCGGGGTAAGTGTAATAATGCATGCTCTAGTCGCGATGACGGTCGCGCCATCGGCGTGACGGCCACCTCGTCCACGCCCGCTGCCGCCACTACGCGGCGGGTTTGTTTCTCACGATGCACGCGGGATACGCAGCGCGACACAGCCCCGGCGATCGAGAATATTCCGCCGTTTCTCCGCCAGGCATGGCGGTATTCGCCGTCTCTCCAGGAGGTTACGCGCATGTCGAGCAGCGATCCGGTCACCTCCACCGGGGATCGCCGCGGCCAGCCGGCCGCCATGCAGGGGTCAGCCGCGTTGCAGACCGAGACGCGACAGCGCAAGAAGCAGCGCCGCCGGTCGCGGATCCGTCGTCAGCCGAACGGGCTGACTGCGTTCACGCAGCTTGGCGGGGTCTGGTACCCGCTCGAGCGCTGCCAGCGCATGGCGCACTACCTCGATCGGGCGGCGGAGCGCGGCTTCGAGGAAGCATTGCTATTGCCCCGCATGTGGCATGGAGACTGGAGCCCGGACGACGCTGAGGGCGGTGCGTTCTCAATTGTCCACGATCGCTGGCGAGCCGTTCTCCTCATCGAGGACGAGACGCCCAAGTTGATCACGGTCGTCTACGTGGCCGCCAACGCGGCCTGAATGCAGGGAAGCGGCGGGCGGCGCCCGCGCCGGCCGCCGCTCGCAGGACGACGATCCGATCATCCCCGGCGTCTGCTGGAGCCCGCGGGCGATCCAGCACCCGTCGGCGCGCTGCCCAGAGCGATCCCGAGCCGTTCCCGGGCGCGACGCCCGACGGCTTCCCGCTCATCCGCGCCGTCGATCCGCGCCGCAATTTTCAGGATTCTCTCGGACTCCTCAAAGCAGGTTCAAATCGTGACTCCCTACCGTTGCGCTCAGGCGTCGCGATCGACGCCTGGCAACGAATCGCACGGCGCTGGGTCATCGCCCCGCGCCCGCGGCCCTGCCGAATCGCTTGGCAAAGGAGTCGACATCATGACTGGACGTATCGTTTCATCCGCCCGCGGGTTCAGCCGCCGTACGTTGATCGCTGCCGGTTTGGGAGCCGGCTTGGCCGCCGGGTTCGCCCGCGCCGGCATTTCCGCCCAGAACGCAAGCGATCTCGCCGCGCCAACTGGCGCTGCCTCGTGGCCGAAGCTGAATCTGAACTCGGCCGCTGCCGAGGCGCTCGCCGCCGTTCCCGCCGCAGGCGAGCGCATGACCCGCGAGTTTCTGGAATACCGTCCCTACGCAAGCATCGGGCAGTTCCGTGGGGAACTCAGCAAGTACATCTCGCCGGAGGATACAGCGGCCTTTGAGAGCTACCTGTTCGTACCGGTGGATCCGAACCAGGCCGATACCGACACGCTCCAGCAATTGCCGGGGGTGAATGTCGATGCCGCCCAGCAGTTGATCGCCGGTCGCCCCTTTGCCGACGCGGACACGTTCGTCGCCGCGCTGGCAGGTCTCGCGTCGCAAGAGCTGGCCGACGCCGCCCGAACCTTTCTCGCGCCCGACGCCGGGGAAATCGCAACCTGGCTGCGCTACGATCTGAACACCGCCAGTGAGACGCAATTGATAGCGACTCCCGGGGCTGGCAAGCGCATGACCCGCGAGTTTCTCGAATATCGCCCCTACGCGAGCGTTGGTCAGTTCCGGGGCGAGATGGGCAAATATATCGACCCGGAGGATGTCGCGGCGCTGGAGCGCTATCTATTCGTGCCGGTGGATCCGAACCAAGCCGACGCCGACACGCTGTTGCAACTGCCCGGGCTGACTGCCGACGGCGCGCAAGCATTGATCGCCGCGCGGCCGTTCGCCGATGCGGCGGCGTTTCTGACCGCGCTTGGGCAGCAGGCCGCGCCGATATGGGTCGAGGCAAGCAAGTCGTATCTGGCGGCGGCGTCATGAACGAGCGCGCGCGACTCCAGCGTCTTGCCGGGTTTCTGTACGGTTTCTCCGCGGTCATGTTCGCCGGCGCCATGCTCGAATTGCTGGCTGCCCGGCATTTTGCGGAACTCATGCAGCTCGTGCCTTTCGCGCTCTGCGCGGTCGGGTTGGCCGTTACGCTGCTGGCCTGGCGACGGCCCAGCCGGAATGCGATTGGCGCACTGCGCCTGACAATGCCGGTCATCATCATCGCCAGTCTCATCGGCGTATGGGAGCACATCGAGGGCAATATCGGATTCATCCGGGAGATGCGGCCGAACACTGCTGGCTGGGATCTGGCGGTTGGCGCGTTGACCGGGCGCGCTCCACTGCTGGCCTCCGGCGCGCTGGCGGCTACCGCCGTCGTCGCCGTGGCCGCCACCTACGCGGCGGGCTGGGAGTTGCCCTTTCGGTTCGCCCGGCGCTCGGCTGCTCCTGCCGGATCGCACCCCGCATCCTCACGATCCCCGGTCTGATCGAGCGCGGCGCGCTGGGAGACCGAACGCATCCAACATCTCGCGTTGATGCCGAGGGCGCGCCCACGCCAGCGCGCCCTCGGTCATACTTGGCCAAGACAGAATCGAGTGCGGGGGTGCGGCATGGCGCGGACAATCGCGGTCATCGGCGGCGGAGTCATTGGTTTGTGCAGCGCGCTGGCGCTGGAGCGGCGCGGGGCGGATGTCACTCTCATTGACGCTGGGCCGCCGGAGAAGGCCGCCTCCCACGTCAACGCCGGCTGGGTCGTCCCCTCGCTCTCGCAGCCGGTGCCCGCCCCTGGGCTAACCGCACAGTCGCTGCGCTGGATGCTCCGCTCCGATAGCCCGCTCTACATCGCTCCCCGTCTCGATCCTGATTTCGCCCGCTGGCTGTTCGCCTTCTGGCGCCGCTGCAACCCGCGCGACCATCGCGCCGCCACCGAAGCAACCGTCGCCCTCGGCGCCCGCACCCTCGCGCTCTACGACGATCTACGCGCCGCCGGCGTCGCGTTCGAAGAGCACCACGACGGACTGCTCTACGCCTACCGTGATCCCGCCGCTCTCGCGCACGACTACGCCGAGATGGAATCGCTCGGGCTGCTCGATCCAGTCGCCTCGCCGCTGCTCGACGGCGATGCGGCCCGCGCGCTGGAGCTGTCGCTCTCCGACGCCATCGTCGGCGGCTACTGGATGCATAACGAGCGCTCGGTACGGCCCGATTCGCTGGTCAACGGATTGCGCGAGCGGCTTGCCCGGGGCACGACGAAGTTGCGTCTCGGCGAGCGGGTGGTCGGCATGGGTGGGCGCAACGGCCGCGTGGACACGGTATTCACCGACACCGATTCCTACGATGTCGAGGCGGTCGTGGTGGCGGCCGGCGCCTGGACACCCCAGATCGTCGCGCCGCTGGGCGTGCGCGCTCCAATCGAAGCAGGGAAGGGCTACAGCATCGACTTGACGCCGCCGCCCCCGCTGCCGGAAGCGATCGGCCGCCCGCTCTATCTGCACGAATCGCGGGTCGCCATTACCCCTCTGAACGGGATGCTGCGGCTGGCCGGCACCATGGAGCTCTCCGGATTGAACGATCGCATTCGGCCAGAGCGGGTGCGGGCGCTGGTGAACAACACCCACGACGCCATCCGCGGCTGGCCCGCGCGCACGCCGACCGAGGGGGCGGGGGTGCGGGTCTGGCAGGGAGCGCGCCCGCTCACCCCGGACGGGTTGCCGATCATCGGCTGGGCTCCCGGCTGGCGCAATCTGGCGCTGGCCAGCGGCCACGCGATGATGGGCGTCACGCTGGCCCCCGCCACCGGCGAGGTCGTGGCGGAACTGGTCGTCACCGGCACGCCGCCGGAGACGATCCGCCCGTTAGACCCGGCGCGCTTCGCCTGATCCATCGCCGGGAGCGCGCTCTGCGGCTAGCCTGACGTCGCCGCCCCTGGCTCATCCCGGGGGCGGCGACGGGTCTTTGGCCAGGAAACCAGGCGGCGGCCGGAGGGAAGGGGAGGGCCGCCGCGCGAAGTCGCCAGTCGTCAGGTCGCGAAAATCTCGACGAGGATCGAGCCGGCGACATTGGGGAAGTTGTCGCGGTCGAACCAGATCCGCAGATCGAGCGCGCGGCCATCGCCGACCACGGTCTTCTGGTAGATGTGCTTCTTCTGAAAGGCGCCCCATTCGGGATCGCCGCCGTCGATCGAGATGCCGTAGTTGAAGCCGGCAGGACCGTCGCTGGGCGGGAAGGCATTGGTCGGTGAGTAGATGTAGTCGGCGTCCACCTTTCCGTAGAGCACGTTGGGATTGGCCGTCTGGAAGACGCTAATGGAGCCGGAAGCGCGGAACCGGTAGGTCTTGCCCGTCGCCAATACCGGCGTCTGCACGATATTGTTGGCTGCCGGCACGCGCAACCTCGCGATCGGTTTAGGTGTCTTGTGCTTTTTCCCGTGTTTTTTCCCGTGCTTTTTTCGCTTGGCGTCGGCGGCGTCCAGCCCGCCGATCGTCGCGGCGGTCGCCACAGCGGCGACGCCGAACAGGCGCACCACGCCACGCCGAGTTTGGGCTTGCCCCCGCAACCCGAACACGTCCATCTCGATCGCGTTGATTCGCTGCTCGTTCACGTCGGTCCTCCGATCCGTTTGACGCCCCGCTCGGGGTCGCCGCGGCATTGATCCGATGGTAGGCCGGACTCGTGGGAACAGCAGTCAAGTGGGGAACAGGGTGGAAGTAAAACAGGCGATAGCGTCAGAAGTCGGACGTGGGCGAATGGAGCATCGCGGAGGTGCGGAGTCTCCTGGAACACATGGCGACGAGGGTGCGCGGTCGCTGCGCTCCCTGCCGCCTCCCTCACGACTCCGTATGTTTTGACTCCTGACTCGTTTCCCGTTCCGCCGTGCGCTCGATCTCCACGGGGCAGCCCAAGCGGAAGACCGTTTCCACCGCCGCTCTCACCGTCAGCAAAGCCGATGCCACTGCGTCGACGCCGCGGCCCGGCCGGTTATTGCAGCGCCACGTCCAGCGTCATCATGATGGCGAAGCCAATCAGCAGCGCCATCGTCGCCAGGTCGGCGTGGCCGCCGCTCTGCGCTTCGGGAATCAATTCCTCGACACAGACAAAAATCATCGCTCCAGCGGAGAAGGCGAGCGCGTACGGGAGCAGCGGCTGTACGAAAGCGACGGCGGCGAACCCGATCAGCGCCGCCACCGGTTCCACAGCGCCGGAGGCCTGCCCCCAGAAAAAGGAACGCGCCCGAGACAAGCCTTCGCGCCGCAGCGGCAACGACACCGCGGCGCCTTCTGGCAGATCCTGCAGCCCAATGCCCAATCCCAGCGCCGCCGCCGTCGCCAGCGTCGCCTCCGGAAATCCGCTCGCCGCCGCTCCGAACGCCACCCCGATCGCCAGCCCCTCCGGGAAGTTATGCAGCGTGATGGCGGTCACCAGCAGCATGCTGCGCCGCCACGACGTGGGGATGCCCTCGGCCTGGGAGGTTGGTTTGTCGAGGTGGACGTGGGGCAAAATGCGATCCACCAGCCGCAGGAACAATCCGCCCAGCACAAACCCAACGACGGCGGGAACCCAGGCCGGTGGCCCCTCCAGCGCCGCCGCCAGTTCGATGGCCGGTCCCAGCAGTGAGAAATAGCTGGCCGCCAGCATGATCCCGGCCGCGGCGCCCAGCATGGCGTCGAACAAGCGGAGGTTGATGGTGGTGGTGAGGAACACCAGCGCCGCGCCCAGCGCGGTCATGCCCCAGGCGAACCCGGACGCGCCGAGCACCTGCCATACCGGATCGAGTCCCTCCAGCCAGCCAGTCATCGGTACGCCGCGCATGGGCGGCGAAGCGACGCGATGTCAGTCATGCGCGCGGATCACCAGCACTGGGCAAACGGCGTGGCGCACGACCTCCTCGACCACGCTGCCAAGCAACCAGCGAGCGGGACCGCCGCGTCCGTGGGACGCCATCGCCAGCAAATCGCTGGGCTTGGTCGCTGCGATCAGTTCGCGAGCAGCGAGTCCCGAGCGCGCCTCCACGGTCACCGTCAATCCCCGCTCGCGCAGCGGGCGAGCGATCAACTCGAGATAGGTCTCGGCATCGCGCCGTTCGTCGGCCAGTTCCTCGCCAAGCGTGGCGTATTCCAGCGCGGCCTCGTTCACTCCGAAACGCAACCAGGTGAGGTCGGCCACCCGGATCAGATGCAACGGTCGTTTCATTCGCTCAGCCAGCTCGACGGCCGGTCCCAGTACACGCTCGCCTCGCTGCGACCCATCCAGCGCCACCACGATGCGATCGAACATCGGCGTGTCCTCCCCATCTTTTCGACGCCGTCCCCGATCCGGGGACACGGGCTATTATCGTCATGGGGCGCCGAACGATCGGCGCCCCCACTGCGGGTGTGCATGAAGCGCGCGAGACGCGCGGCGCGAAACGACGGGAGCATTGCATGGCGGCGCGAATGACAGGCGGGCAGGCGGTGGCGCGGGCGCTGGAAGCGCATGGCGTGGAAACGGTGTTCGGGATCCCCGGTGTGCACACGCTGGCGATCTACGACGCCCTGATCGATTCACCCATCACCCACGTGCTGGGCCGCCACGAACAGGGCGTCGGGTTCATGGCCGACGGCTACAGCCGGGTCTCCGGCAAACCGGGAGTGGCGCTCATCATCACCGGTCCCGGCGTCACAAACGTCGCCACCGCGGTCGGCGAAGCCTACACCGAATCCGTTCCGTTGCTGGTGATCGCCACCAGCGAGGAGCGGCGCTGGCTGCGCCGCATGGCCGGCAATTACCACGACATCACCGACCAGATGGCGGTCATGCGGCCGCTTACCGGCTATGCGGGCGAGGCGACCGCGCTGGAGCAGATCCCGGGGTTGATCGACGACGCCTTCCGCGCGATGACTGCCGGCCGCTCCCGTCCCGCCTACGTGGAGATCCCGCGCGATCTGCTGGATCTGGAAGCCGCCTTCGACATCCGTCCGGCGCCGGCGCCCGCTCGCCCGGCGCCCACGCCGGAGGCGATCGCCGACGCGGTCGCCGCAATCCGCAACGCCAATCGCATCGTCATCTACGCCGGAGGCGGCGCGGTTTCCGCCGACGCCTGCGCGGGCATCGCGGCGCTGGCCGAGCGGCTCGGGGCGCCGGTGGTCACCTCTCAGCAAGGCAAGGGCGCCATCGCTGAAGATCACCCGATGGCGCTGGGCAACCTGTGGGAGCGCGATAACCCGGTCGAGGATCTGCTGCGACGGGCCGATCTGGCGATCGTGGTCGGCAGCAAGCTGGGCGTGTTCGAAACCGAAGGCATGGTCATGCCGCTGCCGGGTAATCTGATCCGGATCGACATCGATCCGGTCGAGGTCGGTCGCCACTATCCGGCGACGGTCGGGATCGTGGCCGATGCCCGGCGCACGGTGGAGGCGCTGGCCGACGCCTTGGCTGCCCAAGGAATCGGCAAGCAGGGCTGGACCCCGGAGCAGATCGCCAAAACGAAGGCGGCGGCGCTGGCGGCGATGTGGCGGGAAAACGACGACTATCTCAAGGCGCTGCGGCGGGCGATTCCGCGCGAGGGCATTCTCGCCGCCGACACCACGATGATGACCTACCTCGCCGCCCGCCGCTACCCGGTGTACGCGCCCCGCACCTGGCTAACGCCGACCGGATATCTGACCCTTGGCTACGCGCTGCCGGCTGGTCTGGGGGCGAAGGTGGCCAAACCGGAAACGCCGGTGGTGGTGATGGTCGGCGATGGCGGTTTCCAGTTCACCATGCACGAGCTGGCGACGGCGGTGCAATTCGAGCTGGGAGTGCCGATCGTCATCTTCAACGACAGCACCTACACGGCGGTCAAGCGGGATCAGGCCATGCGCTACGACCGACGCCACCTGGCAGTGGATCTGGTTAACCCCGACTTCCGGCAGTTGGCCGCCGCCTACGGTATGCCGTCCGCTCGCGCCGAGTCGCCGGAGGCGCTGGAGCGGGAAGTGACCGCGGCGCTGGGACGTAATCTGCCGACCATCATCGACGTGCCGATCGGCTGGAATTACTGATCGCGGACAGCCACGGGCGGCCCTGGCGATGCGCCGAGGCCGCCCCGTTGCCCCAGGGTTCAGCCGATTGACCCGCGCCCGCTCAGGCCTCCGGGTCGTAGCCGAAGGCGGTCAGCAGATCGTCGAAGGCGGCGCGGGCCACCTCCTGTCGCTCCTCGTTCAGATCGCGCCGCCAACGGCCGATCGAAGCGGCCGGGTTGGCGCTGGTGCGGTGCTCCTCCAGCGCCGCGCCGGCGCCGGCGCCCATCGCCGCGATCGTCGCCGGATCGGCGGTCAGTCCCAGCGCCGCCAGCAACGCCCCAAGCACGCGCTCCGGGTCGGTGACCAACTGTTCGTAGCGCACCACCAGCGCTCGCTCACTGTTACGCTGCACGATCTCCAGCAACTGGTGGACCCCGATACGCAGTTCGTCCAACCATGCCTGGTCGGAAACCGCTCGCGCCTGCCCAAAATCTCCGAATCCCCGACGCTCGTTGAAGGAGCGCATGGACGCCCACATGTCGCGAAAATCGCGCACCAGCACGATCTCGCGACCCTGCGGATAGAGCGAGCGCGTCAGCCCGGCGTAGTCATCAGGAAAGCCTTTTTCCACGTAGAAGACGGGCGCCTCCTGCTCCTGAGCGTGGGCCACTCGCTCGTACCAGCCGTCGATCGACTCCATGCAAAATCCGGCCAACCGGTCGAGATAACCGGTTCCAGCCCAGATCGCCGCTTCCGGATAAGCGCCGAAGGCGGGCGACGCGAAGGGGTTGCCCGCCACCACCTGCTCCTCGACGTGGAATTCGTTGGGGCGCCCGATCCGTTTGGTCGGATCCACCGGTCGCGCCAGTGTTTTCAGCAGGTGGAGCCAATACTTGGCGGCTCGCGCTTCGTAGGGATAGCGACGGTAGGCGACGATGGCTGGGTGGGCCGCCAGCAACGTCATCAGCAACGTCGTGCCGGTGCGTCCCAGGCTGGTCACCATCAATGGTTGCAGACGTGGCGCATAGCCCGGTTCGATCGCTTTGCGCCGGCCCTTGATCGCCGCGATGCGCGCCAGTGGTTCTCCGCCGATGATGGCGCGCAGTCGGATATCGAACTCCGGCTCGACGGTCAGGGTGTTGAGCGTCATCGTGAAGCCGGCTACGGCGGCGCCCGGCCCGGCTGCGGCGAATCGCTCCTCCAGGCGAGGAGTCGGTCTGTCGACCGGGACCGTCTGCAGCACCCGCCCGCCGGAGACGGCTTCGACCGCCTCCACCGGCGCCTCCTTGCCGATCGCCCACCCCTCGATCGTCAGGTCATAGGTGTCGCTTGTGCCGCCCTTGACCGGCCGGTCGATGCCTGCGGCGAGCACCACCTGCACCCGCCGGCCCATCGGGGAGACGGTCAACCCTTCGATCGCAGCCATGCGGCGCGGCATCCTTTCCCGCTCGCGCCATCACCCTCGCGGCGACGACCCCACGAGGGCGAGAGCGCTCCTTCAAAACTCCATGCGATCACGCATCATCGGCCGCCGCGCCGCCCGGCGTCAAGCGAGATTGCGCGCCTCCGGCGTCGTGGAGCGCTACCGGCGCTTGATGGCGTCCGCCTCGCGCTGGGCCACGGCTGAATCGAGAACGGCGACCCCGGCCGTCTGCACCGCGGCTGCGGCGAAGGCGATCGCCCGGGTCGCCCGCTCCTTGGCTGCCGAGGCCTCTTTCTCGGCCTGATTGAGATCCCGCTCGTGCTTGCGCTCGGCGATGCCCGTCCGGATGCCTTCGATCTCGGCGTCGATCCGGGCATTCAGCGCGTGCCAGTGACCGGCGACGGCATCGCCCGCGGAGGCCGCGCTCTCGTTCAGTCGATCGATCGCCTCGGTCGCGGCAGCGCGGGTCTTGTCCCGCCGTTCCTCCGCCCTGGCGTCGGTTTCCACCGCGATCGCCGCGAAGGCGTCTTCCGTTTCTTTGGCTTGGGCCGATAAGTCCGCGAGGAGTTCGGAGAGTTCCTTGGCCATGTCGGGCCTCCTTCAATTTGATGCCGGGGTGGATGTCGATGAGACCGGGAATCCCGGGTGGACGGGAGCCGCGCGGGACCGCGCGCACGAAGAATTTCTGTCGGACTCCGGCATGCCTGGCGGCGTTGGCGAGCGCTAACCGCCGGCGGCTCGTGGACCAACATTGATAGAGCGGTCGATGGCGGGGGTCTCAAACAAGCCCGTCCGAACCACCGGTCGCTACGTTTGCGCCACGGGGTCGGTTGGCAATGCATCGGTCGGGGGTGCGGCAGGAACGGGCAAGGGC
>JADLCW010000258.1 GCA_020847015.1 Thermomicrobiales bacterium
CGCTCGGCTGCTTTCTCGTTGATGAGAGGGCCAATCTGGGTATCGGCATCGAGCGGATTGCCCACTTTCAAGGCTCCGATCCGGTGGGCAAGCAACTCGGTGAACTCAGGCGCGATGCGGCGGTCCACCAGCGCTCGCGAGGTGGCGGTGCATTTCTGACCGGTGCTCATCATGGCCCCATTGAGCACCTGACCGAGCGCGTGTTCGATATCGGCGTCGGCCAGCACGATCGCCGGGTTCTTGCCGCCCAACTCCAATTGCAGCTTGGCTCCGCGCTCGGCGGCGACCTTGCGCAAATTGGAGCCGACCTCGTTGGAGCCGGTGAAGCTGATGGCGACCACGCGCGGATCGTGCGTCAGCGGTTCGCCGACCGTCGCGGCGCTGCCGGTGACGAGATTCAGCACGCCGGCCGGCAACCCGGCCTCCGCCAGCGCCTGGACGAGATGCACCGCGCAGAGCGGCGTTTCGCTGGCCGGCTTGAAGACGACCGTGTTGCCGTAGGCCAGCGCCGGCGCGATCTTCCAGGCTGGGATGGCGATCGGGAAGTTCCAGGGAGTGACGATCGCACAGACGCCGAGCGGTTCATGGGTGGTGTACAGCAGCGTGGTCGGATTTGCCGACGGGTAATGTTCACCGCTCGGTTGCTGCGCCTCGCCCGCGTAGTAGCGGAGAATCTGCACGGCGCGCGTCGTTTCGCCGATCCCTTCCCGGAGGGTCTTGCCTTCCTCGCGGGCCAAATCTCGCCCGACTTCCGGAATGCGGGATTCGAGAATGTTGGCCGCCTTGTGCAGGAGGTTGGCGCGGGCGATGGCCGAACCTTTGCCCCAGGTCTTGAATGCTTCGGCGGCCGCGTCCACGGCGGCACGCACATCTTCCGCATCCGAAGCGGCGAACAACCCGATCAGCTCGTCGCGGTTGCTCGGGTTGCGATTTTCCAGCGTTGCCCCGGAGGCCGCTGGAACCCATTCACCACCGATATAATTGCCATAGGTCGCGACCTCGCCGCGCGTCTCCGCGGCTGTCGAGGCGCTCGCCATTCTGCTGCTCCTTCCGTCATCGGCCAAGGCGCTCCGGATTGGAGCGCCCGCCACATCGTCTCCCGATTCTACTCTCCGACGCGCACCCAGCGTCCCTCGCGGCGGCTGCGCGTTGCGGCGTCGGAGATTTCCACCGAGCGCAGTGCATCAGCGGCGTCCGGCGACGGCGCACGCCCGGTCTGGAGGGCGTCCACGAATGCCTGCAATTCCGCCGTATAGGCTTCCCGGAAACGCTCGGTGAACTGGTCGTGCCGCTCGACATGCATGCCGCCATCACGGTAGAGGCGCGTTGGAATCTTCTCGTCCACTTCCGCCACCACTTTGCCCAGCGAACCATGCACTTCCGCCCGAATGTCGTAGCCGTAGGGGGCGCGCCAACTGGCCTGGCAAACCCCGAGCGCACCGCTCGCGAAGCGCAGCGTGACGATGCCGTAGTCGACATCGTCGAACTCCGCCAGGCGCGGCTCGACTTCGATGGAGCCGACAGCGTGAACCTCCGCGATCTCGTCACCGGTCAGAAACCGGGCTGCGTCGAAATCGTGAATCGCCAGATCCCAGAACAACCCGCCGCTGGTGCGCAGGAATTCGACGGGCGGGATGCGATCGCAGGTGATGCCGCGAAACATCTCCACCGTCCCGATGCTCCCGGCGGCGATGTACTCCCGGGCGCGGATGTATGCCGGGTCGAAACGGCGCTGGAACCCGATCTGAAACGGGACGCCCGCTCGGCGCACCGCTGCGACCGCATCCCGCGCCTGAGCGACCGAGTCCGCGATCGGCTTCTCGGAAAACAGTGGTTTGCCGGCGGCGGCTACTCGGAGGATGTGCTCGTGATGGAGACTGGACGGCGAGGCGACGACGATGGCGTCCACACCAGGCGTGGCCAGCAGAGCGTCGACATCGTCCACCAGGGCGCAGGGGGCGGCCCCGACAGCCAGCAGGCGCTCCCGGTCGGGCGGAGCGACCGCGGCCGCCACCAACCGCGCACCGGCGACGCGATTGCGGAGAGATTCAGCGTGGAACGCGCCGATGCGTCCCAGGCCGATGACGCCGACCCCGATTTCCGCCACCCGCTCCCCCGTCCGCGTATTTCGACCTGAGCGGTGCGAGGCCGCTCAGGTCTCTGCATTCGATCTAGGCGATCGCCACGCCAAGCAGCCGCCGCAGCACTGCCGGCAGGATGCCGCCGTTGCGGTAGTACCCAACCTCAACCGGGCTGTCGATCCGAACCACGGTCTCGAACTCGGTGACCGAACCATCCTCAGCCGTGGCTCGCACCGTCAGCCGTTGCTTGGGTCGCAGCGTGTCCAACCCCCCGATGTCGAATGTCTCGCGACCGGTCAAACCGAGCGTTTGGGCGTTTTCACCCGCCAGGAATTGCAGCGGCAGCACCCCCATGCCGACGAGATTGGAGCGGTGGATGCGCTCGAAACTCTCGACGAGCACGGCCTTCACCCCCAACAGCAACGTGCCCTTGGCGGCCCAGTCGCGCGACGAGCCAGTACCGTATTCCTTGCCGCCAATCACGATCAGCGGCGTGCCCTCGGCTTGGTAGCGCATGGAGGCGTCGAAGATCGTCGTTTCCTCGCCGGTCGGCAGGTGGATGGTGAAGTTGCCTTCCTTGCCTGGCGTCAACTGGTTGCGCAGCCGGATATTGGCGAATGTGCCGCGGATCATCACCTCATGATTGCCACGCCGCGAACCATAGGAGTTGAACTGATAGGGCTGCACTCCGTGTTCAATCAAATATTTTCCGGCGGGACTGGTCTTCGGGATGGCTCCTGCCGGCGAGATGTGGTCGGTCGTCACCGAATCGCCCAGCAACGCCAATACCCGCGCTCCGACGATGTCCGAGACCGGCTCCGGCTCCGGCGAGAGATCCTGGAAGAAGGGCGGCTCCTGGACGTAGGTCGAATCCGCCTCCCATTCGTACAGGTTGCCTTCGGGAACCGGCAGCTCCTGCCAGTGTTCGTCGCCCTGGAAAACCGTCGCATACTCCTCACGGAACATTTGCGGCTCGACAGCCTCACGGATGGCCTGCTGGACTTCTTCGCGCGAAGGCCAGATGTCGTGCAGGTAGACTGGATCGCCATTTGGGTCGAACCCGACCGGGTCGCGCAGCAGATCAATATCCATGGTGCCGGCCAGCGCGAAGGCGACCACCAGCGGGGGCGACGCGAGGAACGCCGCTCGCACCTGTGGGTGAATGCGGCCCTCGAAGTTGCGGTTGCCGGACAGCACCGCCGACGCAATGAGCTCGTGCTCGTCAATGGCGGCGGCGACGGCCGGCACCAGCGGACCGCTGTTGCCAATGCAGGTCGTGCAGCCATAGCCGACGACCTGGAACCCGAGCGCCTCCAGGAAGGGCAGCAGCCCCGATTTCTCCAGATAGCGGGTGACGACCTGCGAACCGGGCGCGAGACTGGTTTTGACGTAGGCCGGCACATCGAGTCCGCGCTCGACCGCCTTCTTGGCCAACAACCCGGCCCCCAGCATGACGGAGGGGTTGGAGGTGTTGGTGCATGACGTGATGGCGGCGATGGCCACCACGCCGTGGTGCAGCTCCATCTCCCGATCGCCAAGTGCGACCGGTGTATGCCCGATATGCGTGATGGGCCGGACGGCCGTCGCGGTCGCGGAGGCAACCTCGGCGGTGACGGCCGCGTTGCCGCCGTCGTCCTTCATCTGCTGGATTTCCGTCTGAATCTCGGCTTCTTCCTCCGGTTCGAAGTCGCCGAACGTCGTCTTGAACGACGAGCGCAGCGTGCGCCGCACCTGACCGAGCGGAACGCGGTCCTGCGGCCGACGCGGCCCGGCCACGCTGGGGCGAACGCTGTCGAGATCGAGCTCCAGCAGCTCGTTGAAGAGCGGATCGGGGGTCGCGTCGGTGCGGAAGAGCGCCTGCTCCTTGCAGTAGCGCTCCACCAGATCGATCTGATCCGCATTGCGACCAGTGAGTTCCAGGTAGCGGAGCGTTTCGGCGTCAACCGGGAAAAGCGCCGCCGTGGCGCCGTACTCCGGAGCCATATTGGCGATGGTGGCACGGTCGGCGAGCGCGAGGTTGCTGAGTCCTTTGCCACAGAACTCTACGAAGCGGCCGACCACGCCATGCCGGCGCAGCATTTCCGTGACGGTCAGCACCAGATCGGTGGCGGTGGCCCCGGAGCGCAGCGCGCCGACCAGGCGCACGCCGACGACTTCCGGTTCCAGCAGGTAGAGCGGTTGCCCGAGCAACACCGCCTCCGCCTCGATGCCGCCCACACCCCAGCCAAGCACACCGAGCGCGTTGATCATCGTCGTGTGGGAGTCGGTGCCGACCAGCGTGTCGGGAAATGCGACAGTTTCGGCGCCGATCTGCCGGGTGGTCACGACATCAGCCAAGTATTCGAGGTTGACCTGATGGACGATGCCGGTGCCGGGCGGCACCACCCGGAAATTCAGGAAGCTTTGTTGCGCCCACCGCAGCAGCGCATATCGTTCCCGGTTGCGCTCGTACTCGAATTCGACGTTGCGGGCGAAGGCCATGATGGTGCCGAATCGATCTACCTGCACCGAGTGGTCGATGACCAGATCGGCCGGGGCCAGCGGATTGATGCGCGTGACATCGCCCCCGAGGCGAGCCATCGCCGAGCGCATGGCGGCGAGATCGACGACGCCCGGCACACCGGTGAAGTCTTGCAGCACCACGCGACCGGGCAGGAACGGCAGCTCCACGTCTTCCGCAATGTCGCCAACCGGGCGCGGTCGCCATTTGGCCAGCGTCTCGACGTGGTCCGCGTCGACGAAATCGCCGCCGGCGTGGCGCAGCACATTTTCGAGCAAAATGCGCACCGTGAAGGGCAGCCGATCGAGATCGGCCAACCCCTGTTCGGCCAACGCCGGCAGCCGATAGTAGGCGGCATTCGCGCCCTGCGCCGTCGTCAGCGTAGCCCGTGCTCCGAACGGGTCGGGGCGGGCGTTGGCGAGCAAATCGTCCATGCGTGCATCCTTCTCCTGCTGGCTGCGGGAGGGTGTGAATCGCCGTCTCCGAGCGCGATCGTGCCCTCATGTCTCACTAAGGAGTGTAGCCGAATGGCGCGCTCTTCCCCGCGCTGGTGTTTCTGACCGTGGTCGTCCCATTGCCGGCCGGCAGGCCGGGTGCTACGTTCCGGACCGTCGACGAATACGGGGGCAGGTGATGAACCAACGTGGCGCGGTGACGTTCGATTTCCACAACACTCTGGCCAATTGCGACACCTGGTTCCAGCTCGAGGTGCGCACGCTCGTCTCCACCTATCTGCGTTGGGACGCGCTCCGCCGGGCGACAGCAGTCGACGAGGCGGAGCTGATCGCGGCCGATGCGAGGTACCGCGTGCTGCGAACGGCGATCATGGATCACGGTCATGAGGAAACCGCCGAGCGGTGCGTCGCACTGGTGCTGACTGACCTTGGTTTGTCTCCCGATGGGGATAGCATCACCGCTGGAATCGCCGAGCTGATGCGCGGCGCGCTGGACGAAGCGACGCCGGTGCCGGGCGCGCTGGAGACGGTGCGCGCGATCGCCGCGCGTGGCGTTCCACTCGGCATCGTATCCAGCGCGGTCTACCATCCCTTTCTGGAGTGGACGCTCGCCCGCTTCGGTATCCGGGACGTTTTCACCGACGTGACGACCTCGGCAAGCGCCGGCTACTACAAAGGCCGACCGGAGTTGTTCTGGCACGCCAGTCGGCAACTCGGAGTGGAGCCGGATCGCGTCGTGCATGTTGGCGACTCTTTCAAATGGGATGTTGGCGGAGCGCGCCGAGCCGGCATGCACGCAGTCTGGTACCGCACCGGCGCTTCCCGGCCGGAGGACGAACCGGCGACGCCGGATCTGACCGTCGATACACTCGAGGGAGCCGCCCTGCCGATTCTCCAGATTCTCGGCGACGGCGACCATCGGTGATGGAACCCGGTTCACCGCTGCGGTTCGATCTCTTCACGCTTTTTCCCGACATGTTTGCCGGGCCGCTGGGCGAGAGCATTCTGAAGCGGGCCGGCGAACGCGGGCTGGTCGATATCCGCGTGCACGACATCCGCGCCTGGACGAGCGACCGCCATCATACCGCCGACGATACGCCGTACGGCGGCGGAGCCGGGATGGTGATGCTGGCTCCGCCCATCGTGTCCGCGGTCGAAGCCATTCTGGGTGACGACCTGTCCACGGCGCGCCTGCTGGTCATGTCCGCCGGCGGGAACCGATTCGACCAGGTCTCGGCGAGGGCGATGGTGGACGAGCAACGCATCGCCATTGTCTGCGGGCATTATGAAGGCATCGACCAGCGAGCCATTGACGAACTGGGGGCCGAAGAGTGGTCGATTGGCGACTTCGTGCTGACCGGCGGCGAACTGCCGGCGATGGTCATCGTTGACGCGGTGACGCGACTCCTGCCA
>JADLCW010000259.1 GCA_020847015.1 Thermomicrobiales bacterium
CACTCGCAAGATGTGGTCGACGCCTCGGATTCCGAGCTGGGCTACGCCAACACGCTCAAGGTGGCGAAGGCGATGGCGCTCACCGGCATCGACTTGCTGACCGATTCGAACCTCCTGGATCGGGCCAAGCAGGAGTTCGCCCGCGAGAAGAAGGCGCGAAATTCCTGATCGGTGCGACGAGCAGGGAACGGAGACCAGCGCCACGCCTCGCTGATGACTCTCTGACGCCGACCGCCTGAGGTTTCCCGGCGGCCAGTCGACGCTGCGATGGATGAACATTCTGACGGCTTCAGAAAGCGGATGCTGTAAAGCCAAACCGATGCGCTAGACGACTGTGCGGTCCCTATGGAGCCTCGTGTGGAGCCACCGGCGCCGCGCCGAGCGCGATCGTGGCATCCTGCGGCAGCGCGATGCCGCTCTCGACGAAGCGCACCGCGACGGAATCACCGGGATGGACCCTGACATCGTAGCGCGGGACTGATGCGCCGCCCGCGGCGGCGTCGCGCAATTTGCGAGGCGTAATGGCTTTGTCGGCGTGGGCCAGAGCTATCGTTGGCGCTTCGCCCCAAGCCTCCAGCGGTTTGCCGCCAGCGATGACCAACAGACCTGAAGCCGGCGGGGGCGAGAAACGGCCGGCCGCGGACCCGTCGCTCAGAATCACGATCCGGGCATCGTTGCGCTCGACAATCGCCCGCCATGCCGCAACCTCGTCGTCGGCCGCCGGAATGGGTTCGAGAGTGACGACCACGCCGTCGCCGAGAATGATGCGGCGCGGCGCGGATAGCGCCGGCAGACCGCGCAGCACCGTATGATCGGGTGCTTGCGCGAAGGGAACCAGCGCCGCGAGGAGCCGCACGCCCGGGTCGGCGGCGACTGCAGCCGGGACCAACACGTCGTCGCCGGCTCCCGCGACGAACGCGAGATCGAGGCGCCGCTGCGTCGGTCGCCGCTGGCGTTCCAGCGCATTGCCGAACGCGATCGGATCGTCGCCTGTCGCGATCAACAAGCGGCTGTCGCCGGCCAGCACCAGAACCGAGAGGCGGTCGCCGGACCCGAGCAGCACGACTCTTGATTCACGCATGTCGCGCAACCAGGCGATGTTGAGCGGGACAAACCCGGCGGCGGCGAGTGCGAATACCGCCAGCACGGTAGCCGCGAGGCTCAATGGCGGTTGCGCTCGGGCGAGGAAGGGCGCGGGATCCGCAGGCAAGTCGGCAGATCTCACCGCCGCACGACCCCACTCGCTCCCGGGTTGGCCGACGCGGAACCGGAGCTCACGCGAACCATCACCGGGGCGCCCCGCAGCAGCGTATCGCCCGGGGCCGGGTTCTGGTCGACGATGGCGCCGGCCGGGTAGCCGGAGTTGGCGACCGGCGCACCTTGCACCATCTTGAGACCCTGAGTGGCGAGCAGATCGCGCGCCTCGTCCAGGTTGCGCCCAAAAAGGTCCGGCACGCGGACGAGGTTGTCATTCGCCGCTGGGACAATTGGGGCGATCGTGGGCGCGACTTGCGGCGGGGGCGCGATCTCGACTGGCTCCGTGGTGGGTACGACGACGGAAATGGGCGTCGGCGTCTCGCGGGGGGCGATGGTGACGATCGCCGGAGCGTGCGTTTCCACCACGACCGGCGCCACTGGACCGGCCGTCGGTGCAGGCGTCTCGTTATCGGTGTCGCCGAGTCGCTGCGAGAGCCGCACCCCGACAATCAGCAACCCGATCAGCCCCACCAGGATAGCAGCCGCCACCAACCAGGTGACGCAGCCGCCGGCGCGCGCGCCGCTTCGGGTTGGCGTGCCGACGCTGCTCTCCACCCTGCCAGATTTGCCGACCGGGAGTGCGCGCGTTCCCTCTCCTGCCGGCGAGGAGAGCGGCGCCGTGCGACCAGTGTCGGCGGACGTCCGTAACACAGGCGGCCGGTAATGACGCCAGTAGGTCATATCCCGCGCAAACGCGCCGGCTGAAGGAAAACGGCGAGTGGGATCCTTTGCCAGCGCCCGCAGCACGATGGCGTCGACGGCCGGCGGAATGCTGGGCAGCACCGAAGAGGGCGCCGGCGGCGGATCGTGGATCTGACGCATCGCGACGGCGACCGACGTTTCGGCGTCGAAAGGCAGCGTGCGGGTCAGCATTTCGAACGCAACCACACCGACCGCGTAAACATCGGAGGCGGGAGTCGCCATCAACCCCTGCGCTTGCTCCGGGCTGAGGTAGTGAACCGTGCCGAGGCCCTCGCCCACGTCGGTCAGATCGGCGTCGGCTGCGCCTTTGGCGATGCCGAAGTCGGCGACGAGCGCGTGGCCGCTGGTGTCGACGAGGATGTTGTGCGGCTTGACATCGCGATGCACGTAGCCGCGCTGGTGGGCGTAATCGAGCGCGGCGCAGACTTGCTGGAGAAGCCCGGCCACGTCGTCGGGATGGAACGGCGCTTCGGCGTCGATGATTTGCTTGAGCGTGTGACCCGGCACGTAGGCCATCACGAAGTAGGGGATGCCCGCTTCCTCGCCTACATCGTAGATATCGATGATGTTTGGGTGAGAAAATCCGGCGGCCGACTGCGCTTCGCGGCGGAAACGGACCCGGAAGGCCGGGTCGGCGGCGTATTGCGGCCGCAGCGCCTTGATGGCGATATCGCGACCCAGCAGCAGATCGTGGCCGACGTAGACGACAGCCATGCCGCCCTCGCCGATCGGGTGATCGACCCGATAGCGGCCATTGACCGTCGCGCCTGGTTGGAACATCGCGCTGGCGGCCCCTCCTGCCCGGCCATTCTACGCCGGGCGCACCGTCCCGCGCCGCGTCCGTGCGTTTCGCTACCTGATGCGCCGCGGTTGTGCTCTGGGCGCCGGATGCGCCACGAATATCCGGGCCACATGGCCGACCGCTGCCCGCAGCGTCGTTGCGACCCATTTGGCTCGTTCCGGGTCGATAAATGGGGCGACGTGGGCGGGACCGGCTCCCGATATCGCCGGGTGCATGGCGCCGGCTCGTCGCATGATTGCTGGGATCTCGGCCAAATCCGGACGCAACGCGTACAGGGGGCGCGCGAAGGCGTTGACGAGCAAGGTGGGGTCGAGCGAATTCCCGGCGCAGAGACGCGCCGCCTGTTCACGCACGGCCGCGCCGGACGAGTAATCGGCGGAGTCGAGGGCGGCATACAGCGTCGGCGTTTTTCGGAGGATGGTCGCGTGAGGCGCCACCACCACGAATACGACAGGCGGGGACGGCAGCCGCGTTAACTCGGTCCCGCGCCCCTCGGCGAGCGCGGCTCCCCCTATCAGGAAAAAGGGGACGTCGCTGCCCAATCTGCCGGCGATGGCCGCCAGCCGCGCATCCGGCGTGTCGAGATTCCAGAGCGCGCGGGCAGCGAGGAGCGCCGAGGCGGCATCGGAACTGGCGCCGCCGAGCCCAGCCGCAATTGGGATTCGTTTGGTGAGCCGCAGCGCCGCTCCGGTGGTGATCCGCGCATCGGTGCGCAAGCGGTGCAGCGCCTGCAGTGCGAGATTGTCCGGCCCGCCCAGTTCCGGGTCGTCGATTCTCAGGCGCACATAGGTCGCAGCCGCAAGTTCGAGGTCGTCGTCGGGCGGCGCAATAGTTTGCAGGATCGTCACCAGATCGTGGTAGCCATCGGCGCGCTTCCCGACGATCTCCAGTCCCAGATTCAGTTTTGCCGGCGCGGCGATGCGAAAGCAGCCGCTCACGAAACGAGCGCATCCGGCGCGGCGCGAGTCAGCGCCGCCCACTCCGCAACCGAGAGGGTCTGCGCCCGGCGCATTGGATCGATATTGACATCCCGCAGCCATGCCGAGACCTCGGCCTTCGGCAGACCGAGTTCGGCAGCCAGCGAGTTGGCGACCTGCTTGCGCTTTTGACGAAACCCGGCATTCACGATCCGAAAGAAGAGCGATCGCTGCTCCGGCGGCAGCAGCGGCTGGGCGCGCACGTCGAGGATTACCACCGCCGATTCGACCGAGGGGGGCGGGATGAACACACTGGGAGCCACTTGAAAGGCGATCCGCGTCTCGGCGTAGAACTGCACGGCCACCCCGAGGACGCTCATATGGGGCGGCGCGGCGGTCAACCGCTCGGCGACCTCCAATTGCAACATCACCGCAATCCGGCGTGGCGGATGGGGCGTCTCCAGCAGGTGGCGCACCATAGCGGCTCCGGCCGAATACGGGAGATTGGCGACGACCATGTAGAGTTCACCCGGCGGCAGGAGTGCGCCGAGGTCGAGGCGGAGCGCGTCGCCCTCGATCAGTGCGAAACGCGGGTCGTCGCCGAACGTGCGGAGAAGATGGGCGGCCAGCGTGGGGTCGAGTTCAATCGCGACGATGCGTTGTGCCGCTCGCAGCAGTTCGGAAGTGAGAATGCCGAGTCCGGGACCGATCTCCAACACGAGATCGTGCGGGCCGACCCCGGCTTGCTTGACCATGCGCTGCACGACGCCGCGCTCGAACAAGAAATTTTGACCCAGACTCTTGGCGGGACGAACGCCCAGCTCGCGGATGAGCGCCGCCCAGCCGCGCCGCGACGTGGGCAGTCGCACCACCGGGTCGGGCAGGCTCATCGGGCGAGTCTCGTTTGCGCGCCGACAGCCCGAAGCATCGTCATGGCGCCCGCGAGAGCGAGTGATGCGGACAGAGTTCTCCACGCTCGCTCAGGATGCCGGGAGCCGGCCCGTATGGAGGGAGCTGGGGTAGGGCGCTCAGGGAACAACGGTGATGCCTTGCCCGTGTCCGATGAAGCCGATTTCCCACACTTGCGCGTTAAGGGCAGCGAATGCAGCGCGCACTGCGCCCACGCTGGCGGGCGGGGCGGTGAAGAGCAAGCCGCCGGACGTCTGGGGATCGAACAACAGCGTCGCCAGCACCGGCGCCACCGCGGCATCGATGACGATGCCGCCGGCGTGGTTCTCGAAGTAGCGCCGGTTGCGGCCTAGTCCGCCGGCGACGGCTCCAGCTTCCGCATAGCCGAACGCCCCC
>JADLCW010000260.1 GCA_020847015.1 Thermomicrobiales bacterium
ACGATCGTGACCGGGACGCCTTGCAATGCAGCAGCGGCCGCCTGATTGGCGGCCTTGCCGCCGGGATGCTGCGCGAAATGCTCGCCAAGCAATGTTTCGCCCGGGGTCGGCACGTGGGCGGCGGTGGCGACCAGGTCCATATGGACGCTGCCGACCGCCGTCACCCCCACCGGCCGCGCGCTCATCGTTGCGCTTCGGCCGCTAACGCCAGCGCGGCGATGGCATCGTGCCGAGTCTGCGCGTCTCCCAGCGCCGCCCAATCGATTCGGCTCGCCGCCGCCGCCAGGTCTCGCAGCGCGGCAAGGTTGGCGCGCAGTTCCGCCGCCGGGTCTTCGCGCGCAGGAAAGGTGTCGAAATAGATCGTGCCGTCATAGCCGTGCGCGGCCAGCAGCGCGAGCAGCTCGAGCGTCGTCTCGCGATGGATCGAACCGACGATCAGACCGTCATCGGCAGGGCCGTAGCCGTCGTTGAGGTGCATTCCGAAGAGTCGTCCTTCGCGCAGCGCTTGCGCGGCGACGAACGGCGGATGCTCGCCGGCCATGAAACTGTGACACACATCCAGGGTGACGCCGAAATTCGCCCGGCCCACCTCCCGCACCGCCAGCAGCGCGTCGCCCATGGAGCGGATCAGCGCGAACCGCCGCGGATCGCGCGGTTTGTATTCGACGCTGACCCGGCAGGCCGGATCCGCATCCGCCACCCGCCGGAATCCGTCGATCTCATCTTGCCAAAGTCGCTCGTAGTCGACCTGAAACGGGTAGTCGTAGCCATCGTCCGCCATCCAGAGCACGACATGGCGGGCGTTATGCTCGCGGGCAAACGCGACCGCTTGCCGCGCCAGATCGATGGCGTGCTGCCGCGCGGCCCGATCCGGCGCGGTGAAAGCGCCGTTGGCAAAGGCGGGATCTTCGAAGCGCAGATTGAGACCGGTCAGGCGCAGTCCGGTTTCGGCCAGCAGCGCCCGTAGTTCGCCCGGTTGCAGGGCGACGACATGCTGGGGGAAATTCAGCTCCAGCGCCGCCAACTCCGGCACGGCCGCAGCGGCGCGAATCGCGTCGGCGACGGACCGCCCGTCGCGCCGAAAGGAATTGATCCGCGTCGCCGCCAGATAGCCGCCGACCGGTCCCCGCTCGTGCGCCGTCAGCACCATCTCGCTCCTCGCAGCGTCCTGCCTGACCGGGGCGTCATGCGCCAAGGCGGGAGCGCTTCCGGTGGCCCGTCTCAATTCGTTCAGCGCCCGCTACCGCGCTCGCTGCTTGGCGAGCTGATCGAGATAGACGCTAAGCACGATGATCGCCCCGACGACGATCGGCTGGAAATAGGGCGAGACATTGAGGATGACCAGCGAGTTGTTCAACACGCCGATCAGCACCGCTCCGATGAAGGTGCCGATGACTCCGCCTTGCCCGCCGAACAAACTGGTGCCGCCGATGACGACGGCGGCGATGGCGTTCAGTTCGTACCCCTGCCCGGCGACTTGCTCGGCGGAGTTGAGACGCGAGGTGAGCAAGAACCCGGCCAACCCGGCGCACAACCCGCTGATGACATAGACGCTGACGATCAACGCCGTCGTATTCAGTCCGGAGAGGCGCGCCGCCTCCATATTGCCGCCGACCGCATAGATCCAGCGCCCGTACTGGGTGTACTTGAGCACGATATGGCCGATCAGCACGAACAGCAGGAACACGACGACCGGCACCGGCACCGGTCCAATGGAGCCTTGGCCCCAGAACTTGAACGCATCGGAGAAGCTGCTGATCGGCTGCCCGTCGGACCAGAGCAATGTCGCCCCGCGCCAGGCTCCCAACCCGCCCAGGGTGACGATGAAGGCCGGGATGCCCAGCTTGCCGATCAGCCCGCCCTGCAGCAATCCGATCGCCAACCCCACTCCGATCGCAGCCAGAAAGGCGTACAGCACCCGGATGCCGCCGGGGTCGGTGACGCCCCCTTCCAGCAAACCGCGCGTGCCCTTCGCCGCGGAGGCGCCGACGATGCCGGCGAAGGCCAGAATCGAGCCGACCGACAGATCGATGCCGGCCGTCAGGATGACGAAGGTCGCCCCCACCGCCATGATTCCGATGAAGGAGATTTGTCGCATCACGTTGAACAGGTTGCGCTCGCTGCGAAATCCCGGTTCCAGGATCGACATCACGAGAATCAGCAGCAGCAGGAAGATCAACGGCGCGAACCGGCTGATCAGGTCGACGATGTCGACATTTTGCTTGCTGTCGAGCGCCGGCGTCGCCGTGCTCTCCGTCGCCATTGGTGTACCCCTTTCGCCCTCAGGCTGCCCGTCGGGCGTGGTCGATGCCGGTCGCCAACGTCATGATCGCTTCCTGCGTCGCCTCGGTTCGGCTCAATTCTCCGGCGATGCGACCCTGCCGCATCACCAGAATGCGATCGCTGACGCCCAACACCTCGGGCAGTTCCGAGGAAACCACCAGGATCGCCACCCCTTGCTCGGCCAACTCGTGCAGCAGACTGTGGACTTCCGCCTTGGCCCCGATGTCGATGCCCCGGGTCGGTTCATCCACGATGAGCACCCGCGGTTTCAGCGCCAGCCATTTGGCGATGACCACCTTCTGCTGGTTGCCGCCGGAGAGATTGACCACCTTTTGTTCCAGACTCGGCGTACGCACGCGCAGCACCCGAACGAACTCTTCCGCCCGCCGCCGCTCCGCTTCCAGCATCACGAATCCGAAGCGCACCAGACTGCCCAGTGATGCGAGCGTAATGTTTTCCCGCACCGCCAGATTCAGCACCAACGCCTGCGCCTTGCGATCCTCCGGGGCCAATCCGATGCCGCGGGCGATGGCGTCGCGCGGCGATTTGATCGCGACCGGGACGCCGTCGATCAGAATCTGGCCGCGGTCGAACCCGTCCGCTCCGAAGATGGCCCGCGCCACTTCGGTGCGACCGGAGCCGACCAGCCCCGCCAGACCGACGATCTCCCCGGCGCGCACCCCGAGGTTGACGTCATCCAGCACGATGGCCGACGGGTCGGTGCGGCTGCCGGCCCGACTCAGCCCGCGCACCTCCAGCACGTACGGGGCATCGGGCGCGTGCGCCGGCGCTTCCTTCTGGAACAGATCGCCCAGCTCGCGCCCGACCATCATGCGAACGATCCGCTCCGGCGTCGCCTCGGCGATGTCGAGATCGCCGGCATTCTGACCGTCGCGCAGCACCGTGACCCGATCGGCGATGGCGAACACCTCGTCCAAACGGTGCGTGATGAAGATCACTCCAAGTCCGCGCGCCGTCAGTCCGCGCACGATCTCCAGCAGCGCCGTCACCTCGGTGTCGGTCAACGCCGAAGTCGGCTCATCCATGATCACGATCCGGGCGTCGTAGGAGAGCGCTTTGGCGATCTCCACCATCTGCTGCTCGGCCACGCTCAAATCGCGCACCACCGCGTTCGGCGGCAGCGTCACGCCCAGTTGGTCGAGCAGCAGCCGCGCCTGGTGGGTCATCTCCGCCCGGCGCACGAAGCCGCCGCGATTCGGTTCGCGGCCGACGAAGATGTTCTCGGCCACGGTCAAATTCGGCATCAGGTTGAATTCCTGATAGATGATGGAAACGCCGAGATCTTGCGCCTGGCGCGGGTTATGCAGCGTCACGGGTTGCCCGGAAAGCAAAATCTCTCCCTCGTCCGGCTGGTAAACCCCGGAGAGAACTTTCATCAGCGTCGATTTGCCGGCTCCGTTTTCGCCGACCAGCGCCAGGCACTCGCCGGGGCGCACCTCGAGGGTGACCCGATCCAGCGCCTTGACACCAGGAAACTGCTTGCTGATGCCCGCCATCCGCAGCAGCGCAGGCCCCGGCGGCGCGTTCGTTTCGGTTGTCATGGAGGGATGCTCCCATTCGATTGGTGGAACGTGAGCGGCATTATGGCAGATAGGGGAAGCGCGTCACATGAAAACGGAGCGGCGCGCGACCGGGCGGCCGTGGAAACTGACCCGGAGGCAAGGGATGCTCGGAGCCGTGGCATGAGGCGGTCGTCAGCCCTGCCGGACGCCGTCGCCCCCGGAGTCATCCCGTGCGCTGCGATGCCGATCCCGGCCCGGGCGTTCTGCTATCGCGGCGAATTCGCCATCCCGGCGGGAGGTCCGCCGTGCCCCGCCGCGTCGTCGCCCTGCCCGAGGCGCGGTTGCGCTGGTGGGTCGAGCCGCGGAGATGGGGGTGGATGCGCCGGACGCGTTTTATCCCCGGCGGCCTCGCCTACTCGAGGCCAAGACCGGCCTGGCTGGGTGGGAGGCATGCAACAGGGGCCGCGCCGCGCCATCACCTGAGCGGCAACCCGCCGAGCGGCATTCAAGCTGGCTCACTGGGCGGAAACCCATCTTGGCGGGGCGCTGCCGCTACCAGCGGCAGCCGCGCGTCGCTCGCACGGCCGCCCTGGATTGCGACGCGGTCGGCCGGGATGCGTATCGCCGGCGGCGAGCCATGCGTGGTCGATGGGCGCCCGTTCCGGAGTCAAGATCCCGGCGCCCGCTCGCAACAGACGGCTCGCGACTCTTCGTGACTCCCCGTTCACGTTCCCGGTTCTTCCCCCGGAGCCAACTGGCCGGCGATGGCTTCCAGCACCGACTGGGCGGCGAAGCCATTTCGATAGTTGCCTTGGTCATCGAAGGCGGATTCAGCGAAGGTGACGGCTACGGCGACCGCGAGCTGCTTCGACGGCAGGTAGGCTTCCAGAGCGCCGTAGCCGTAGAACAGCGGATTTTGCAGGATCCACGGACCGCTCAGGACGACGCCGAGTCCGTAGTTGTAGCGGCGGTCGAGGGTGTGGCAATTCGGGCAGCCCGCGAGCGGTTTCCCGAAACCCAGCAGGCGCGGATCGATCTGCGCGTGGTGCGACTCCGATGTCAGCAGCGTTCCGGCGCCAATCGCGTCCGCCGTGGTCGTCATGTCGAAGATGGTCGTGGTCTGGATCGCTCCCTGCGCCAGCGTCCACGACGGGTTCCAGTAGGTCGATTCCTCCAGGAAGCGCACGTCGGCGGGGATGCCGAGCGCATCTCGCCGCTCCGCAGTGAACGCATGCAGCGCCGGCTCCGGGATCGCCGGACTCGACGAACCTTGGGTGTCGCGCAGCCCGAGCGGGTCGAGAATGTATTGCTGCATCAGCACATCCATCGGCGTGCCGGTCATACGCTCCAGCGTTCGGCCGAGGATCACATAGTTGGTGTGCGAGTAATCCCAGTTCTCGCCCGGCGCGAACACGCGCGGCGTGGAGAGTCCGATGGCGATCAACTCCTCGGGCGCCCACTGGCGGAACGGGTCCACGTAGAGCGCCTTGAGAAGGTCCTGATTCTGCACGTAGTCGGGGTAGCCGGCGGTCATGTTGGTGAGCATCCGCAATGTGACCCGGTCGGCATCCGGCAGTTCCGGCATCCAGCGGGTCAGCGGGTCATCCAGCCCGGCCATCCCCCGGTCCACCAGCACCAGCAGCAACGTGGAAAGGTAGGAGATGGCGACGGCCCCATTGCGGAAACGCATGTCGACCGTGGCCGGGACGCCGGTCATTGATTCGCCGAGCGCGAGGGTGACCAGTTCTTCCCCGGCGATCGTCACCCGCGCGATGAGGGCGCGCAGATCGTAGCGGGTCATCGCGTCACGGGCGATAGCGACGACCGCTTGCGCCGGTTCCGCCTGCAAGATCGCTGCCGGGGTTGCCGCAGTCGGCGTCGCGTCCGGTTCCGGGGTCCCCTCCGCCCGCACCGCGCCCCGCGCCTTGCCCAGTCCGCCCGTCACGAGCGCCGCTCCCGCCGCCCGCAGCACCCCGCGACGCGTGGCAGGGCGCAGCGATCTGGTGGCGATACCGCGAGCAATGCGATCGAAACTGCTCGGGAGCATGACGTCGTCATCCTTTACGGGACGCGCAAATGGCCGGTTCGGCCATCCACCATCATGCACCATGCCACGCCGCCGCAAAACCCCGCGCAGACGGGCGTCAGGAGCAGGACGATTGCGCCCGCAACCGAAGTCCCCGGCTTGGCTCGTGACTCATTCTCAGTCGGCTGCCGAGGCGCGTTCCTCCAGCCCCGCTTCGCGCAGCCGCTCGGCTTCGTCGGCGGCACGCAACTCCTGCAGGAACGGCTCGATCTGGCCGTCCAGCACCCCGGGAATGTTGCTTACACTGAGGTTGATGCGGTGATCGGTGATGCGATCCTGCGGGAAGTTGTAGGTGCGGATTTTCTCGCTGCGCTCGCCGGAGCCGATCTGCGAGCGGCGGGCGTCGCCGCGCTCCTGAGCGATCTTCTCCTGCTCGATCTCGTACAGGCGCGAGCGCAGCACCGTCATCGCCTTAAGCTTGTTCTTGAGTTGGCTCTTTTCGTCCTGGCAGGTGACGACGAGACCGGTCGGCAAGTGGGTGATGCGCACCGCCGAGTCGGTCGTGTTCACGCTCTGACCGCCGTGACCGGTCGAACGGTAGACGTCGATGCGCAGGTCGTTGTCATGGATCTGGATGTCGACCTCGGCCGCTTCCGGCAGAACGGCAACGCTGGCGGTGCTGGTGTGAATCCGCCCTTGCCGCTCGGTCGCGGGCACCCGCTGCACCCGATGCACGCCCGATTCGTAGCGCAACTGGCTGTAGGCGCCTTTGCCGCGGACCTCGAAAATCACTTCGCGGAAACCACCGCCGTCCGTCCCGGTCATGGAGAGGATCTCGGTTTTCCAGCGATTGCGCTCGGCGAAGCGGGTGTACATGCGGAACAGATCGGCGGCGAACAGCGCCGCTTCGTCGCCGCCTGTGCCGGCTCGAATCTCGACGATGACGTTTTTCTCGTCGTTGGGGTCCTTCGGCACCAGCAGCGCGCGAATGCGTTCGGTCAGGTCGTCACGCCGGGCGCACAACGAGGCGAGTTCTTCCTGCGCCAGTTCGGCCATTTCCGGGTCGGCGGTCAGCGCTTCGGTGTCGGCGATGGTCGTCTCGACGGTGCGCAGATCGCGGTAGGCGCCGACCACATCCTCCAGATCCGACCGTTCGCGACCGATCTCTTGCAGGCGAGCGGGATCGGTGGCGACCGCGGGGTCGGCCATCATCTGTTCGAGATCGTCATAGCGGCGTTCGATCTCGCCGAGGGTATCAAACAGGGAACTCATGAAAACGGCATCCTTGGCGTGCGAAAACGGGCCGGCGTCGTCGGTTCGCACGCCCGGCGGTCGTTGCTCGATGACAATACTAACGGACGGCCCGCTCCCGAATCGGGAGCGGGCCGTCCGCCGTTCGGTCGGAATCTAGACTGCGGCGACCGCGCGGCGGTAGACGCCGAGGAAGTCGCGAATCTGCTCCTCGTTGACGACCAGCGGCGGAATGATCCGGATCGCCTGATCGTACGTGCCGCAGGTGATCAGCAGCGTGTTCTCGTCGAACGCCCGGGCGAGCACCGTCTTGACCGCATCCGGGTTGGGCGAGCCGTCCGGATGGACGAACTCGGTGGCGACCATCAGCCCCAGGCCGCGCACATCGCCGATGACCGGGTAATCGGCCTGGATCTCGCGCAAGCCATCCATCAGGATCTGACCCATGCGGGCGGCATTGCCGGGCAGATCTTCGTCGCGCATCACCTGCATGGTGGCGTAGGCGGCGGCGGTGCCGACCGCGTTGCCGCCATACGTGCCGCCGTGGGAGCCGGGGGTCCACTTGTCCATGATGGCTTTGTCGGAAATCACCGCCGCCACCGGCATGCCGGAGGCCAGCCCCTTGGCGGCGGTCATGATGTCCGGCACGACGTCGAAGTGCTCGAACCCCCACATCTTGCCGGTTCGCCCCATGCCGGACTGGACTTCATCCAGAATCAGCATGATGCCGTGGCGATCGCACAGTTCGCGGACCTTCTGCAGCCAGCGCGCCGTGGGCACGAGATAGCCGCCCTCGCCGAGCACGGTCTCGATCAGGATGGCGGCCACATCGTCCGGCATCACGAGCTGCTCGAAAACCTGCTCCAACTCCTCGAAGTAGCGCAGGTCCTGCTCCTCGGCCGGTCCTCTGTAGGGGCTGCGGAACAGATACGGGTAGGGCGCGAAGTAGACGCTGGACAGCAGCGGTTCGTAGTGACCGCGCACCTTCACCCGGGAGGAGGTGACCGCCATCGCCGCGTGGGTGCGGCCGTGGAAACCGCCGCGGAAGGCGATGATGGCCGGCCGACCGGTGGCGATCTTGGCCAGCTTCAGCGCGCCCTCGGTGGCCTCCGCTCCGCTGTTGGTCCAGAACACCTGGTTCAGTTGCTCCGGCAGCGTTTCGGTCACCGCCTGGGCGGCGCGCAGCATCGGCTCGTGGGCGAGAATGTTGGCTTGGGCATGGATGATCTTGCCAGCCTGGTCGCGGATCGCTTCGACGACGCGCGGATGACAGTGACCGGTGTTGACCACGCCGATGCCAGCGGTGAAATCGGCAAAGCGGGTTCCGTCGGTGTCCCAGACATAGACGCCTTCGCCGCGTTCGACGAACACCGGCGTGTAGCGGCCGATCGCACGAGGCATGAGCGCGGCCACGTCAAGGGCCGTGCGTTCCGGGGTCGAGACCATCGCGTTCGCTCCTTCCGCGCGCCGAAGGGACCGCTCGCGGGTGAACGGCCCCGATCCTCCGATTCTCGCAAATCAGATCAGGAGCGCCCTTCGCGCTCCTTTTTGGCTTTCTCTTTGTCTTTAAGATCTTTGTAATACTTCTTGGAGTGGGTGGGAATGCGCTCTTCCACCGCCGCGCGTTCGTGGTAGGCGCGGGCGGCCTCTTCCAGTTGCTCTTCCAGCTTCAGCAGATCGTTGTAGACGGTGATGTCGTTGTTGGCGGCGGGGGAGCGCGCCAGCATGCGCGTCAGTTGCAGCAGCGAGGCCGCCGTCGCCGACTGCGCCGCCGGCAGCGCGGCGCGCTGGGCGATGGCGTCGACCAGGGCGAGGGTTGCCGCGTTGGCGCCGTTGTCGAGCAGGCGCTCGCGAATCTGCTGCAACCCTTCGGTGACGTTCACGGTGGTTCTCCCACGGCGGATTTCTCCGTGGAGCACGGAGTCAGAACACTGGCAGTATACACCGACGCCCCGCTCGCCCTCATTCCCAACCGGTGTAGGGTTTGGGGTCGTCCTCCCAGTCGCCGACCACGGCGCGCTCGTCGTCGTTCTCCAGCAACCGGGTGTAATGCGCCTGGCGGAAGGTCCAGGCGGCGGCGGCCTGGCGCGCTCCGTCCGCCTCGGCCAGGCGAACGATCTCGTCGAAGGCCTCTTCGACCGATTCGGCATCGCTGGCGTGCTCGTCTTGCCGTCGCCAGTTGAGAAAGGCGATGTAGTGTTCGGCGGCGGCGAGCAAATCGCCGAACCGCTCGGCCAGGTCGGCCAGTCGGCTGGTGGCTTCCAGCATGGCGTCCGGGTCGCCCTGTTCGCGAGCCAGCTCCAGCGCGCCCTCCCAGAGCGCATCGGCAAGCGACTCGTCCTCCACCTCTTCGGCAATCTCGGCCAGCGCCAGCAGCGCCTCCTGCCGCTCCTCTGGCTCGGGGGCGGCCAGCGCAGCAAGCAGCGGCTCGACCGTGACGGCCAGCTCCGGGTCGCCGACGCGCTGCGCCAGCCAGCGCGCGGCGGCGACCGGGGTCGTCTTGGCCAGCGCCGGGCCAAAGGCGGGCCACCCCTGCTGGAGCGCGGCATCCAGGCGCGGGTTAGCGGTCAGGATCAGCGGATTGGGTCCGTCCGAAACACTCATCTCGCTCCCCGAGGCGGCGACAGCGACCGTACTTGCGCGATTGTAGTCCTCCGCGTCATGGGCGGGTGGGCAATGTCGGCGGCGCGCGTGTTGCGACCACGACGCTGCCGGCCATCCGCCGGCCGTCGCATCGGAACCGGAAAGGAGCGCGCCATGAGCGATCGCGCGAGCCAGGACGATTGGGAACCAGCGGAGTCCGCCGGCGGCGCGGCGGCGCGCAATGTCGACTCCGGGCCGTTCACCGGCTCGGAGGGGGGCAGCGGTTTCCCGCAGGAGGAAATTCTCGGCAAGCATGATTTCGGAGCCAACGCCGCCGGCAGCGCGAACGTGGGGTCAGGAGATATTGACGTCGCGCTGGGCGGGGTGCCGACCGAAGCCCAGGTGGAGGCGGACGGCGTCAGCGCCACCGGCGGCGGGTCGCCCGGTTCTGGACGCGTCGTCGACCGGGTGGAAGGCGGCGCCGGCGGCATCGATCTGGCCGCCGATGAGGAGTCCCTGGGTGAAGTAGGCGGGCCGTAAGACGCTCGCGGCATCAGCCCGTCCCGCCGGTCATGTCTCCCGGGAGGAGCGCGGGATGGGCGGCCGCACGATGAGCCAGATGATAAGGGCGACGATAGTCCCCACAAACCAGGCAATGAGTTCGAGCGCGGCGCTCGCGCCGCGTCGTTCCGCGTCCTGATTCGTCCAGGCGCCGGGGAGGATGCCGACGACGAAGCAGATAAGGAGAATGAACGGGATAACGATCGGCTCCGGCCGGCCCAGTCCCATCATGACGCGCGCGCCTCGCTACCCTGAGCGCTGCGGCGTAGCCGCCGGCGCCGGCGCAGCCGGCAAGGGGTAGGCGCCATCGATCAGGTAGCGATCGCCGCCTGGCGCCAGCACGAGCAGCGACCGCTGCCCGGCGGCGTCGACTATCGTGGTCGCCCGCCCATCTGGCAGCATCCGCACATCGTCGATGCCTTCCAGTATCCGCCACTGCTCCGGCGGCGTTGGACGCGGCCGCAGCAAATCGGCGAGATCCTCGGCGGTCACGTCGGCGCCCGGACCAGAGAAATTCCGATGGAATCCCTCGTCGGTGTACAACGCAGCAATGCGCCCAAAGTCGCCCGCGTTGAAGCAGGCAAAGAACTCATGTACGGTCTCGGTGACGGCCGCGACAGTAGCTGGGTCAGCCGGCTCCCCCTGGAAGGGGTTTGGCGGCAGGTCCGGGGTGGCGGGCGGCGGCTCCTCCCGCAGCGCCGTGAAGTCGTTGGCGGGTCGCGGCGCAATCTGGCAGTCGGCCGGATCACCTGGATAGGGTGTCGCCGTTCCCGCTGTCTGGGCAGCGGCGCGCGGCGAGGTCCATCCATATCCAGCGGCCGTCGTAGCGATGAGCGCCGCCAGCACGAGCGGGCGCACCTGATTCCCGATCCGCAGCGCGCCCTTTGCAGCCAAACCACGAAGGAGAACGTTCGCAACGCTTCCGCCGACGCGCGCCGGGCTCAGATGACCGCGCATGCGGGCACGTATCGAGATCCCCGCCATGATGCAACGCTCCCCGGTGTCGGTCGCTTGACGTCGCACGTCGCCCAACCCGTCGGCCGCCGGCAATATCGTACGAAATGTGGCGGTGCGCCGCGCTCCCCCACTCGCGCGCTCCGCGGCCAGTCTGCCTTCTCCGGAATCGGCAACGCCCGACGGGACAATTGCGGCATGCCTTAGCGCTTCACCGCGATACTGCCTGGCGCGGTCCGGTTCGGGCAATTTTCCGAGGGGGTCTTACCCCCGATGGGGTCGCGAGAATGATCGGGATAGCGCAGCGGCGACCGATCCCGATATGGTTTCCGCGCCAGCGCGAATGCGAAGGAGGCGCGCCAGCGCGACGGCTGGCGCATTTGGCGGGCTGAATTGCCGCGCGGGAATCCACCGTGGA